>DASYWL010000100.1:0-12068 GCA_035936055.1 Thermomicrobiales bacterium | reverse complement strand
GGCATCCAGCGACGCCATTGCTCGCTCGCGGATCGCCTGCAGCGATTCCTCCGTCGAAACCCGCGTACCGTTCTTGACGATCGGCTGCAGCAGCTCGCGGCTTCCCGCCGGTGCCTCTTCGGTGTCGAGCTGGACGGTATCTTTCTCGAAATCGCCCACGCGGTAGACCACCTTGCGGCCCGGCCACGTGCTCTTGCTGCCCGCGACCTTGATGCGGGAGGGGAACTGCTCATCGCTGTCGAACCAGACGAGCTTGTAGACGGCGCCGATCACTCCGCCGACGGTGCCGCTGGCGACCGTGCCGAGCCCGACGCCGAGGTTCCCGCCGACGCCGAAGCCATCGACCGGTGCCCCGGCGCCAAGGATCTCGGCAATTCGGTACTCGTCGATGTCGCCGCTCACCAGCACCTTCACGTCGGTCATGCCGGCTTCGTCCAGGTGGTCGCGCACCATCTTGCTGTCCGCGATGAGGTCCCCGCTGTCGAGCCGAACCGCTGCCAGACGGTGGCCCGAACGTTCGCGCTCCTCCCTGGCGATGCGGATGGCGTTGCGGATGCCGTGCGGCACGTCGTAGGTGTCGAGCAGCAGGCTGTAGACCGGCAGCGACGCTGCCACGCCGCGGAACGCGTCCACCTCGGTCGGGTAGGACTGGACCAGCGCGTGCGGCACGGTGCCGGACGGCGGGATACCGTACTCCATCGCGCCGGCCACGAAGGATGTGCTGGTGCAGCCGCCGATGTAGCCGGACCGGGCGGCAAGGTGCGGTGCGTGGGCGCGCCGGAAGGCGAAGTCGGCGACGCTGGCGTTCCCTGCGGCGATTAACAGGCGTGCGGCCTTGGTGGCGATCAGGGTCGAAACGCCGATAGCGCGCAGCAGCCCGGATTCAAGGAGCAGGGCCTCGTGGAACGGCGCGGTCACGCGAAGGAGCGGCTCGTTCGGAAAGGTGATCTCGCCCTCGGGCATGCCGTGGATGTCGCCGGAGAAGCGCAGCTCACTCAGGAATTGCAGAAAGGCGGGCTCGTAGTGCTTCACGTCCTCGAGGTAGGCGAGCTGCTCGTCGGTGTACTCGAACCGCTGCAGGTAGTCGAGCGCGGGCTCCAGCCCGGCCACCAGCATGAAGCCGCCGGCGAACGGGTTGGAACGGGTGTAGAGGTCGAAGGTCGCCCGGCCGGTATGGTCGTTCTGCCACGCCACGTAGGCGGCGTCGATGTGGTAGAGGTCGACGAAGAGAGCCGTCGACTCGGGCAGGAACAGGTGCCCACGTTCGTCGGTATAGAGGTGGGATGGCTCGTGCACGAATCCTCTCCGGTCGTCGCTCATCCGTGGTGCCTCTCCATGACATTCGTGGCGACGGTGACCGCGCGAGTGGTCAGATGATGCTGTTCACCACCCGGATACCGTTGGAGGCGAGGTGGTAGAGAAAGACCTCGTGGAAAAAGTCGCCTGGGTGCGCGCCACCCGGATCGAGGTCCTCGCTCTCGGGGATGTCGAACGTGTCGACGCAGTTCGCCGGGATGATCACGTCGAACTGCTGGAGGCCGAGCGCGTTGGCGCGCATGCGCAGGTGCATCGCGAGGTGGTTGACGCAGAGGTCCGTGCAGTCGCCGATCACGATCGCCCGGTTGATGTGGCGCTGCTCGTCCCAGAGCTCGTTGAAGGTGGTCTCCACGGCGGGGTGGAGCGAGTTTTTCTCGACGACGTGAAAGGCGTTGGCGAACGGCAAGCGGCCGATTTCCGGGATCATCTCGCTCTCGCTGGTTCCCGCGATGCAGTGCGGCGGGTAGGCTCGGAACTCCGGGTTGTCCATGGTGTGGGTGTCCTGCAGGAAGACATAGTGCTTCACGCCGTACTCCCACGCGCGGTTGAGCAGCCGCAGGACCGGATCCGTGAGCGCGTCAATGCGTGGGGAGGCGAGGGGCCCCTCGCGGAGGAAGCCATTGACCAGATCGGCGGAGAAGATGCCGGTGGTGGCAGGGACAGGTGCGACCTCCTCGATGCGGACGTCGGGCAGGGTCTCGATCCAGCGGGTCACGAAGGTGGGTGTCAGCGGGGCCGCGTGGGCACGTTGCGTCATGGCGGGGTACCTCCGGAACGGGGCGCCGGTGTGGCCGGCGCGGCAGTTCCGCCCATTTTCGCACGCAGCGTATCGCGCGTGCCGGGGGTTGCTGGTCGCACTGTCGGCGACTTGGTAGGCTCAAGCTGGCTGAACGCGGGACGCAGGAGACATGCCGGGTGATATTCCCGATCATTGGCGCGAAGGATTACATCGATCAGCGTGGGTTTCTGGTCCACGAGTGTCCGGCGTGTCGGGCGCAGCGGGCGTTCGCCGTCTACAACACGCGCCGCAAGCTGACGCTCTACCTGATCCCGACGGTTGGCGTGCGATCGCAGCACGTGATGGAGTGCATGACCTGTCATGGCCGCTGGGGGATCTCTGACGAGCAGTGGGACGAGGTCGAGCCGGCGTTGATGACACAGGAGGAGCTGGCGGAATGGATCTCCGGCCGGGCGAACGGCCGGCAGCGGCAGCCGGAGCCGACGCGTCTCCCGCCGACGCTCTATCAGGTGTTGCAGGTCGACCCGTCAGCCGACCCGGAGATCATCGACGTTGCCTACAAGCGGCTGGCGATGAAGCACCACCCCGACCGGGGCGGTGGTCCCGCCGCGCAGGAGCAGATGCGCAGGCTCAACCATGCGCGCGATGTCCTGCGGGATCCGCAGCGCCGTGCCGAGTACGACCGGTCGATCGGCATCGTCCGCCTCCCCGACGGCCTCCGCCCCGAGGACGTGTGAACCATGGTCCCCGCCGGTCGGCTACAGCCGGACTCTCGCTCAACGTGGCGTTGACGCTCATGCCCGGAGGATAAACTCGGGGATGCCGAAGATGGGGTCGCGGGTGCATTCGATGTCCGGGCCGTGATGGTCGAGACAGAAGCTCACGGCTCGAGTGACCGATTGCGCCGCCTCGGTGACCTGCTTCGCCCACTCGGCTGGCAGCCGCTGTACGGCAATCTCCTGTTCGAATTCATCACGGTCGAGCTCGGTCATGGTGCCGTCGGTATCGAGCCAGAGATCGAGCTCGAGGTCGATGTCGCGGTAGTAGTTCTCGCGCAGTTCCCGGAGAGGGTGCGAAAAGTTGACGTAATAGCCCACGGTGCGGTCGTCGGCCGTGGTGAATCGCAGAAGCGAGAACCAGCGGTCCGGGAAGAACCACTGCTCGGCGGCCGTGCGCTGGACTACCTGCTCGCCCTGCTCGGTGCGGATCACCGTCTCACGCGGACGGTAAAACCGAAACTCATGGCGCAGGATACGGCGCGACTCGCGGGCCGGTGACGGCACGCTGATCCAGCCACCGGCAATCTCGTACTCCCAGCAGGCCCCACGGAGTTTCTCCTTGCGGTAGAAAATCCTCGGGCGCGTCGGACACTTCCATTGGCAGCGTTCGTTCTGGATGGTCATGACGGTCCGATACCGTTACTGGCTTCCGGTGGCGCGCGTCTATCCTCCAAGCGGGGACCGAGCTGGAATTCCGGCGCGTCGAGGGTAGGCTGCCGGTGTCTCCCCCAGCTTCTCGGCAATCATGAGCCGGGTGTCGACGCCGGTACCAGCGTCCGGGAGCAGATCGTGGGAGACAATCCGTCCGCCGAGCTCGCGGGACGCGATAGCGGCCTGTGCCAGCTCCTCGTCGATGTCCAGTCCCTTCGGCAGGAGCAGCGCGCCTCCCACGCGAACCATCGGAAGCCCAAGTTCAAGCAATGCTGGCAACGAGGCGACCGCCCGGGCGGTCAGGACGCGGTAGCGTCCCCGCAGATGCGACTCATGCGCCAGCTCCTCGATGCGTCCATGGTACAGCACGACGTTCGGGAGCGAGAGTGTGCTTACGACATCCTGCAGGAATGCGACCTTCTTGGCGGTTGCGTCGATGAGGGTCCAGCGCAGTTCCGGCCGGGCTATCGCCAGCGGCATGCCCGGCACCCCTCCGCCCGTGCCGATGTCGACCACCTCGTCACCCGATGCCGAGAGGTCATCGATGATGGGCAGCAGCCGCAGGCTCTCCTCAATGAGGCGCCGGTCGATGCCTTCCGGATCGCGAATTGCCGTCAGGTTGATGCGTCGGTTGTGCTCGAGCAGCAGATCACGATAGCGCACCAGCTGCTCTCGCTGCAGACCGCTGAGCTGAGATTCGCGCATGGCGGTTTCCCCGGTCGATGCAAGGCAGCTAGACCGTCGTCGGTTGTTGCTCCAGCAGGGCCGAAGGGGCGTTGCGCATGAGATCAGTCGCGTGGGCGACGATGTCATCGATCCCAAGTCCGGCCATCTCCCGCAGGCGCTGCTGCAAGGCCTGCTCGAAGAAGCGGTCCGGAATCGCGGCAACGCGTACGGGCGTCTCGACCTGCTCACGGTTGAACAGCTCGAGCACCGCGGAGCCGAAACCGCCCAAGACGGTGTTCTCCTCGACGGTCACGATGCCCTGATGGGTCCGTGCTAGCCCGAGCAGCAGCTCCTCATCAAGTGGCTTGATGAAGCGAGCGTTGACGACCGTAGCCGAGACGCCCTGCTCGGCGAGCGCATCGGCCGCACGCTCGGCGGCGAGCACCATCGGTCCGACCGCGACCAGCGCGATCTCCGATCCCTCGCGGACCAGCTCGCCCTTGCCGACCGGCAGCGGCCGGAACTCCAGATCGTACGGCACACCGAGGCTCGCACCGCGTGGGTAGCGAAAGGCGATCGGGCCTTCGGTGTGCTCGATCGCCGTCGCCACCATGTGCCGAAGTTCGTTCTCATCCTTCGGCGCCATGAGGGTCATGTTGGGAATGAGCCGCAGATAGCTGAGATCGAACACGCCGTGGTGCGTGCGACCGTCGTCGCCGGCGAACCCGGCACGGTCCATCGCAAAGATCACGGGCAGCTTCTGGATGCAGACGTCGTGGATGATCTGGTCGAACGCGCGCTGCAGGAAGGTCGAGTAGATGCCGCAGACCGGGCGAAGGCCCTGCGTCGCGAGGCCCGCCGCGAAGGTGACGGCGTGCTGTTCGGCAATGCCGACATCGAAGAACCGCTTCGGGAAGCGCTCGCCGAACTTGCCCAACGATGTGCCGCCAGGCATCGCGGCGGTGATTGCCATGATCCGCTCGTCCTGTTCGGCCAGCTCGATCAGCGCGTCGGCGAAGACATCCTGGTACTTGGGCGGGGTCGGTGCCGCCGTCACTGCCCTCGGCTTGCTGGGCGCGCTGACCGCATGGCTGCGTTCGTGGTCGTTGTCGGCAGGATCGTAGCCCTTGCCCTTCTGCGTCACCACGTGAATGAAGACCGGCTCCCTGAGGTCGCGAGCGCGACGGAACGCCTCCATGAGCGCGGGGATGTTGTGGCCGTCAACCGGACCGATGTAGGTGAAGCCGAGTTCTTCCCAGATCATCGAGTGGTAGATGAACTCCTTGAAGGAGTCCTTCATGCGCTTGCCGAACTCGACGAGGAAGTCGCCTTGCGGCAGGTGCTCCAGGCGCTCGGCCAGCTCATCCTTGGCACGGTTGTAGCGAGTATCGGTGCGGACTCGGTCGAGGTACTTGCTGAGCGCGCCGACGTTTGGCGCGATCGACATCTCGTTGTCGTTGAGGACCACGATGAAGGGGACATCCTTCATGTGGCCGGCGTTGTTGAGGCCCTCGAACGCCATGCCGCCAGTGAGCGCGCCATCGCCGATGATCGAGACGACGCTGTTGCGCTTTTGGCCCTTCGGCTTGCGCGCCTCCGCGACGGCCATGCCGAGTCCGGCGGAGATCGAGGTCGATGCGTGCCCGGCACCGAACATGTCGTGCTCGGACTCGTCGCGACTCAGGAACCCGCTGAGACCGCCCTCCTGTCGGATGGTGCCGAAGCGGTCGCGCCGGTCGGTGAGCAGCTTGTGGACGTAGGCCTGGTGCCCAACGTCCCAGACGAGCTTGTCGTCAGGCGAGTGGAAGACGGCGTGCAGGGCGATCGCCAACTCCACCGTGCCGAGGCTGGCCCCGAGATGACCGCCCGTCAGCGTGACCGTTTCGATCAGCTCCTCCCGGATCTCGGCCGCTAACGCCGTCAACTCCTTTGGCTTGAGCGCCCTGAGGTCGGCTGGATTGGAGATCCGGTCGAGCGTCGGGGTGGCCGATGGTGATGTGGATGGCATGGTGGTCTTTCTTCCTCGTGGGTCCAGCGTCAGCCCTCAGCGCGCGGACAAAGGCTCGGCTCAGGCTGGAAGCAGGCAACCCATACCTTACCGCGCCGGCGGCACCTGGCGGTTTATGGCTATGCGAACGATACCAATGCACTCCCGGCGCTTCCACCGGCATCCGGGCGATGACTACGCTCGCGTAGCGCCGTCGGGGTCGGGGAAGGGGCGGGATTCGTGATCTTCCGACAGTGAAGGCACGTTCGGTGCCAGCGCGTCCGGCCGAAGCTCCATCACAATGATGTCGAGCGTCTTGCCCTTGCCGGGAACGGGCTCCTCGTACCGATCGTACTGCTGGAAGCCGACACGGGCGTAGGCTCGGCGAGCGCGTTCGTTGTGCGCGAAGACCTCAAGCCGGAAACGCGTGATGGGCAGCGTCTCGAAGACGATCTCGGCGACGAGCCGGGTCGCCTCGGTGCCAAACCCGTGCGCCCAGGCATCCTTCTCTCCGATCACGATGCGATAGAGGCACGTGCCCCGCACGGCATTTACGTCCGTCACGGCGGCGGTGCCGATGAGCTGGCCGGTGTCGCGCCGGTGAATGGCCCAGCACTGTCCTCGCTCCGAGAGCGGGAGGATTGTGTTGGTGAAGTAGGCCTTGGCCTCGCGGCGACTCAGGGGATCCAGGTCGTGCCGCAGCAGCTCGGCGATCTCGCGGTCGCCGTACCAGCGGATGAAGGACTCGCGATTGGCTTCGGTGTGCCGTCGCAGCTCGACCAGTCGGCCGACGCGGACGAGCGGTGCCGATTGCGCGTTGCTGCTTTGTTCGTGGCGATCATACGGCATGAGGCGGCGTCCGTCTTTGTGGGCGGATGGGACGCGACTGAGGGCCGGAACGAGAAACGGGGGCAGGCGTTGGCCTGCCCCCATCACACCTGCAGAACCGCAGGTGGAGTCGTCGCTAGTAGGCGGAGTACCGCGGGCTGCGACGCGACTGGAAGCAGTCACGGCAGTATACCGGCTTGCCCGGCGTCGGGGAGAACGGAACCTCGGTCTCCTGGCCGCACTCAGAGCAGACCGCCGGGTAGAACTGGCGCTGGCCGCCGCCACCACCGCTGCGGAACCCGCTGCTGTCCCCGTACCCGCCATCGGCCTGGTTGCGCTGGCTCTTGCGGGCCTGTCGGCATGGCTGGCATCGACGGGGCTCGGAATATCCGCGCTGCGTGTAGAACTCCTGCTCGCCAGCCGTGAACGTGAATTCACTGCCGCAGTCACTGCATGTCAGCGTTCGATCACTCATTCTCGCCTGAACCTCTCCGATTCACGGGCCGCGCCCGCGATTCCTTACTGTGGCACGAAAGCCGAACGGAACTTCGATCCGATCCGGTTCCGAGTTGAAACAGCCGCGAGAGGGCACCGGCGATTGCCCTGGCGGGTGTGACCTGCTGGAAACGTCTCGGCTGCCTCATCATACCATGGTTTCCTTGCCGAAAGATGGAAGAGTTCGAGGATTTTCGGCGTTTCGGGAGATGGCACGCCCTGTGCTAGGATGCAGCAGTCAGGACCATGCCGGGGACGTTGGGGAAAAGCCTTGATCACTCGGTGTCAGTTTGGCCGATGGGTTGCCCGGCGGGTAGTTGCAAGCAAGGAGTGGGGCACTCGATGGATGTCCATGAGTATCAGGCGGCGGAAGTGCTGGCGAGCCACGGCGTTCCGGTCAACCCCGGGAAGGTCGCGACCACGCCGGACGAAGCCGAAGCCATTGCGGCGGAGCTTGGCGGCACGGTGGTCGTGAAGGCGCAGGTGCACACCGGCGGTCGCGGCAAGGCCGGCGGCATCAAGCTCGCGAAATCACCAGGGGAGGCGCGCGAGGCTGCCGAGGCGATCCTTGGCATGGACATTCGCGGTCACACGGTCAACAAGGTGCTGGTGGCAAGGGGGGTAGAGATCGCCAGCGAGTTCTACCTGGGTGTGGTGCTCGATCGACCCAACCGCAAGGTGCTGGTGATGGCCAGTGCCGAGGGTGGTGTCGAGATCGAGGAGGTTGCGAAGACCAACCCCGAGAAGATCGTGCGCAAGCTGGGCGATCCGCTGGTTGGATTCCGTCCCTATCAGGGCCGCGAGCTCGGCTTCGAGTTGGGGCTGCCGGCTGACAAGGTCAACGAGTTCGCAGCGATCGCCCAGAAGCTCTACGAGGTGTATCTCACTGAAGATGCAACCCTCGTGGAGATCAATCCGCTGATTCTCACTGACAATGGCGACTGGCTGGCGATCGACTCCAAGATGAGCTTCGACGACAGCGCGCTGCCGCGTCACCCGAACATCGAACAGATGCGCGACCTGGCCGAGGAGAACGAGACGGAGATCGAGGCCAAGAACAACGGTATCTCGTTCGTGAAGCTCGATGGCACCATCGGTTGCATTGTGAACGGAGCGGGTCTCGCGATGGCAACCATGGACGCCGTCAAGCTTCACAGCGGCGAGCCGGCCAACTTCCTCGATGTCGGAGGAGGCGCCAACGCCGCTCAGGTCGCCAAGGCGTTCAACCTGGTGACCGCGGACCCGAATGTGAAAGCGATCCTGATCAACATCTTCGGCGGCATCACGCGGGGTGACGAGGTTGCCAACGGCATCCGGGAGGCGCTGGGACAGGTGAAGGTCGAGGTGCCGATCATCGTGCGGCTTTCCGGCACGAATGCCGATGAGGGCAAGGACATCCTTGCTGGCGCGGGCATCACCGCCGTCACCTCGATGGACCATGCGGCCGGCGAGGTCGTCAGGGCCGCCAGCGCGTGAGCTATTCCAATACCGAAGGGACGGATCCTGGCGGGGAGGCCGGGATGACGATGAGGAGCAACGCGTGAGCATTCTGGTCAATAACGACACTCGTCTGCTGGTGCAGGGCATCACCGGTCGTGAGGGCTCCTTCCACACGACGCAGATGGTGGAGTACGGCACCAACGTTGTAGCCGGCGTGACGCCCGGCCGCAAGGGGCAGGAGGTTGCCGGCGTTCCGGTCTTCGACACCGTCCGGGAGGCGGTCGAGGCGACACAGGCCAACACCTCCATCATTTACGTGCCTGCCCGCTCCGCGCCGGACGCGATCTATGAGGCAGTCGACAACGGCATCGGTCTGGTGATCTGCATCACCGAAGGTGTGGCGGTCAACGACATGGTACCGGTCTACCATGATGTGAAGGACAAGGGCGCGCGACTGATCGGCCCGAACTGCCCCGGCGTGATCACGCCCGGCGAAGCCAAGGTCGGCATCATGCCGGGTTTTATCCACAAGCCCGGTAAGGTCGGACTCGTCTCGCGCTCTGGCACGCTGACCTATGAGGTCGTGAACGCGCTCACCGAAGCGGGCATGGGCCAGTCGACGGCGGCCGGCATCGGCGGTGATCCGATCATTGGCACCTCGTTCGTCGACGCACTGGAGCTGTTCCAGAAAGACCAGGACACCGAGGCGATCGTGATGATCGGCGAGATCGGCGGCACCGACGAGGAGGATGCCGCCGAGTTCATCAAGTCGTATGTGACCAAGCCGATGGCCGGTTTCATCGCCGGACAGACGGCGCCTCCGGGCAAACGGATGGGGCATGCAGGCGCGATCATCTCGGGCGGTGCCGGAACGGCGGTCGAGAAGATGAAAGCGCTGGAGGCGGCTGGCGTGCGGGTCGCAGAGAGCCCGTCGCAGGTGCCCGAGTTGCTCAAGGAGGCGATGAACGCGTAGTCAGGACGAAGTCAACATCGCCATTCCGGGCGAGGGCCGCAGGCCCGAACTCGAGGAATCCCTGCGCGAAGTGCAGCGTGATGAGAGCCAGGAGCCGATTTCTGGCAGCGCCGGGCAGTGAGAAGTTGCAGCAATGCTGTCGGCGCTGCGTGCGGGGGCTCTTGGCAAGCTCAGGTAGATGTTAGGTTCTCTGTGTGTTTACTCCGGGAGCATTGGCGATGCCGGTCAGTGACGGCTATGTCGAGGTGGTGCAGGGCGACATCACGCGGCAGAAGGTCGATGCTATCGTCAATGCCGCCAACAACCAGCTGTGCGGCGGCGGTGGCGTCGATGGTGCCATCCATCGCGTGGCGGGGCCTGAGCTCGACGAGGCGTGCCGCGAGATCGGCTGGTGCCCGACCGGCGAGGCGCGGGTCACGCCGGGGTTCCGGCTGCCAGCGAAGTGGGTGATCCATACTGTCGGGCCCGTCTGGCAGGGTGGTGATCGCGACGAGGACGCGCTGCTGGCGAGCTGCTACCGGTCATCGATGGAGCTTGCGAGCCAGCACGGCATGCTGTCGATTGCCTTTCCGTCGATCAGTACCGGGGTGTATGGATTTCCTGTGAAACGGGCGGCGCGGATCGCAATCGACACGCTGCGCGATACGGCCCAGCGGTATCCGGAGATCGAGACGATCCGGGTGGTCACCTTTGGGGAGAACACGACCCGGGCGTACGAGGACGTGGTCCAGGAATATCTGGACTGACGACGATCCCGCGCTTGGAGGCCCGCCCAGGATCATAGCCAGCTGCCTCTCCGGCGTCGTGCTGAACGTCGGCCGCAGCCAGCCTGTCCTGAGCAAGGGCCGGAGGTCCGCTGCCGATCTATCGCGGCGTTCTCGTGCGAAGCACCGGCACCGCAGGCGCCGTACTCACTGACGATCAATGCAATCGTGAGTTGGGATACTGCTCTGTAGGCGATGCGCTTCGCGCGGGGACTCTTCGCTGCGCTCAGGGTGACGGAGGCGGGCTGCTTGATGTTCAGGAGCCAGAATGTCCATGTAGATAAGGTCCCAGTATCTGCCGCTGTGGAGCCATGCCTCTCGGCGGCGGCCATACTCCTGGAACCCGACCTTTCGATACGCCTTGATGCTGGCGATGTTGAACTCCAGTGTGGTGAGCTGGACGTTGTGCATGCCAAGATCGTTGAAGGCGTAGTCGGTGATGAGCCGCACGGCGTCCGTCCCGAGGCCCCGACCGCGTCGTTCGGGCGGCATGATGGATATCCCCAGCGTGCAGGTGCCGTGTTGATGGTCGATCCGGAACAGGTTGACGGTGCCCACCGGTGCCATATCCGAGAGGTCGTAGATCGTGAAGGCGATCGTCGCGCCACTGGCGGCCATGTGCTCGAACCAGTCCTCATTCACTGCCAAGGAGCGCGGCTGGGCGTCGTGGCCGAGCGTGCGCGTGGTGGCGAAATCGTTGATCCAGGCTGTCTGGAGCGAAATGATGGAGCGGTCGAGAGGCCCGAGGGCAACCTTCTCCCCCGAAATGTTGATGGTGGGGGCCGTGTGATCCCTGTCCATGCTCTCCGTCTATTGCCTTCGATCAGCGGAGGTCATCTGGCGCCATGAGCCGCTCCATCACGGGGCTTTCCCACTCATTGGCGAGGACATCCATGAAGATGATGTCCCAGCGTTGCCCGTTGTGAAGCCGTGCCTCCCGGCGGCGCCCATACTCCTTGAACCCCGCTTTTCTGTAGGCTCGCTGTCCCGCGTGGTTGTACTCATAGGTTGCGAGTTGGACGTTGTGCATCTCGAGGCCGTGGATGGCGTAGTCGGTGATCAGCCGGACCGCCTCGGTTCCCAACCCCTTGCCGCGCCGGGTGGGATCGAGGATCGCGATGCCAAGCTCGCAGGTGTGGTGCCGTTGGTCGATATGAAAGAGGTTGGTCGAGCCGACGAGGGCCTTGTCGGCCAGATCGTAGATCGCGAAGACGATCCCGTTCTGGCCGCTCGATGCGCTCTCCAGCCACTGGCGCTCCTGCTGCTCGGTCATCGGCATCGGGTCCATTGCCAAGGTGCGCACGGTCTGGAAATCGTTGATCCAGCGCGTCATGGCGGCCAGCATGGATGCGTCCAACGGACCGAGGCCAACCTTCTCGCCGCGAATGTTGATGATCGGGTCCCTCTTCGGTGTTGCCTCGTCAACCAT
>DASYWL010000099.1:0-2198 GCA_035936055.1 Thermomicrobiales bacterium | reverse complement strand
GCTTCGGCGAGAGCCGTGGCCCGAACCCCTTCGTGCTCTCCGAGGCGGCCGGCTACCTCGCAGGTTGGATGGATCGGCTTGGCATCGAGCAGGCCGACATCGTCGGCCACTCAATGGGAGGCTTCATCGCTGCCGAGCTGGCGGCGGACTTCCCAAATCGGGTCGCGCGGCTCGTGTTGGTCGACGCCGCGGTGCTCCCGTTTGGCGAGGGCTACCTGCGCCACCTGACCGGCCTGTTCCGCGCTCTGTGATACACGCTGGTCAGCTTCCTGTCCGTCCTGGCCACGGATGCCTGGCGGGCGGGACCACTCGCCGTCCTTCAGGCCGCCCGGCAGCTCCTGACCGCCGACATCCGATCGAAGCTCTCGCGGATCGACGCGTCGACGCTGCTTGTCGGGGGAGAGCGCGGTACCGTCATCCCGCTGGAAATCGGGCTCCAGGTCCAGCACCATCTGCGGCATGCCGAGCTCGTCGTCGTCCCGTCGGGCGGTCATAACCCCATGTGGGACCGCCCGGAGGTCTTCAACCGCGTCGTGCTGGAGTTTCTCGAGGCGAGCACGCCTCGCACCGGCCCATAGTGGGGCATAGACCTCGCTTGGGTCGCCGAGTGACCTACGGGAGGAACAGAACCAGCGCGGCGACGAGCAGCACGAGGACCACCGCTACCACCGCAATTGTCAACTCCTGATTGTCCACAGGGACTCCTCTCTGCACCGATACACCGGGTACAACCATATCAGCTCGGAGATCATGGGCACCACTCCCAGCCGCCGGATATGCCCACCGCGCGGGCTTGCCGATCCATCCTTCCTGGCGCCGAGCAGATTGGCGAGCAGAGACGCCGGGAGGCAGTTCATGGAGCACTTTCACGGGGGAGGAGGCCCTTCTCGTTCTCCGCACCCGCCAGGAACGGCTGAAGGAGCGCTGTAGTTGGGCGTATGCGGTGCCCCGGGGATCACCACGAGCCGACCTTGGGGCAACAACGCGGTCACCTCCTCTGCCCACCGCTGGGACACGACCAGGTCGCGGGTCCCGCGCACGACCAGCGTCGGCATGCGGACGAGCGGCAGCTTATCCTCGATCCGGTCCTGCTGAGCGAAGCGGAAGGTGCTGATCGATCGGCGCAGCCCGATCTTCGAAGTCGTGAGCCACCACGATAAGTTGCGAAGGATGCTCCCCCACCAGGTCGAGGAGACCACGACCGATCTGCTGCCAGAGAGTACTCGCGAAACGGTCCATCGTCGGCACCTGGAGCATCGCCCGCTGGACCCACGTCGGATAGCGAGCGGCGACATCGACGACAATCTGGCACCCGAAGGAGTTGCCGATAAGCACTGGCCGCTCCAGACCGACCTCGTCCATCCACGCCACCAAGGCGCCGGCCAACTCGGGCACGTCGAGTGCTTGGGGTGGCTTGTCACTGTCGCCGAAGCCGGGCAGATCCGGGGCGTAGACCCAGTATTCGGATGCCAGGCGCACCGCCGTGGCCACCATGTAGGTGCTCGCGACGATGAGGCCGTGGACCAGGACGACAGGGGGCTCCGCATCGGTTCCGGCTCGACCGAGGCGCGGGTATGGATGCGCCATCCACCAACCAGGTCCCACCGGTGCTCCAGTCGCCCGATCCGTTCGGTTTCCGCCGGGCGTGCCGGCGTCATCATCCAGAGGCGCGTCATCCTCGGCACCCAGCCGTTCGTCCTCCCGGCAGTAGCAAGATGCGCCCCGGTCTCGCAGACCGAATGCCGCCTGCCACAGCGCGATCTGTGCCAGCCACGTTGATGCCGCATTGAAAGACACCAGGGCCCTGATGCTGGCAGTGCCGGGCGTTGCGGGTGCGCACAACGTCCATCTCCACCCCATCGAGGGGCATCGGTCGATATCAGCGCGGCACCCGGCGTGCCCGCTAGTCGTTCGATTCGGCGGCGGTCTCCTCGATCCATGCTCGCACGGCGGTCTCCGCCTCGCGCATTCGACGCTGTCGGCCAGCGAAGGCATCGGCGACCCGGCGCTGGTTCGCTGCCTCGCCCTCCAGCCACTCGCGCGTCTTCGAGGGCGCGGGCGATCCCTCCACCAGCCGCCGCTCAAGAAAACGGCGCGGCGCGAACCAGCGGCCGAGCGTCTCCATCTCGACCTTCAGCTCGCGCCCCATCACGAGCATCGCGGCTGTGTCGATCATCTCGGGCCCGATGGCGCTCATC
>DASYWL010000098.1:0-3991 GCA_035936055.1 Thermomicrobiales bacterium | reverse complement strand
ATCCCGCTCCGTGCAGCGGCGCAGCTTGCCGAAGCCATTCATCCACGATTGGGTGCGCTCGACCAGTAGCGTGCGGCTCGCCTCATCGGGTTCGTGATGCTGATCGCGACTTATCTAGATCCCTGGGGATTCTGATCATGCTGATCGCCATCGCGGCGATCGTCTGCGTGGCCTACGATTACATCAGAAAACAGGGGTAGGCCCTTGCGCGATGGAGTCTCCAACAGTACTCCATGGCGCAAGGGAATGATAGGCTGGCGGAATCCGATCATAGCTGCTTCGGAGGACGCGCGTGAGTACCACGACCCTCAGATCCGATCCTGAATACACGGCGGAACTATTGGAGAGACAGCAAGCATTGCAGTCACAGGCTCAGGCTGTCATCGCCAGCCTTGACCTGATAACGCTTTTTACGCCTCTTGGCCGGCCGATCCTCGTTGGGAGCGTAATAACGGGACTCATGGTCTGGCCCGACATCGACATCGTAGTCCCTTGTGCGAGCCTCGACCCGGATCGGCTCTGGGACACGGTTCGTCCGCTAGCCTCCCATCCACGCATTAAGCAGCTACGCTGGTCGAATGTGCGGGGACCATTCAATAGCACAGGCCGCCCGGAGATCGACGGTTACTACTTCTGCGTTCACTACGAGGAAGGGAATATCAACGCTGAAGAAGAGTGGCGGATAGACTGCTGGTTCGTGCCGTTAGACGCTCCACGCCCAGAGTTCGCTCTCATGGATCGCTTGCAGCAGGAGTTGACTGAGGAAACCCGCCTAGCAGTCCTTTCGATCAAGGACGTCTGGTCCCGACACCCTGATTACCTCAGCCATAAAGTCTGCAGCACTGACATCTACAACGCCGTTCTCGACTCCAATATCCGTTCACCAGATGAGTTTGCTACCTGGTTGCGAGAGCGCAAGATTAGATGAGGACGCCACGGTGACGACGCTGCGCGCGGGGCATCGGCTTTCGCTCGCTGACTGAGCAGATCGACACCACCCCCCGGCGGCAAGTAGATCTTCCACGTCTTAGGGCGCCCGGCAATGGGCACTACTTGAGCCGCCGGGTGGTGGGACGGCCGGGCCACCGGTAGCGGAGGCGGGCGCGCTGGATCAGACAGCGCGTCGCGACAACTGCGGCGGCCAGGAACAGGTAGAAGTCGACCGTCCGGCTGGTCTTCTCGGTGCAGCGACGCAGCTTGCCGAATCTACTCATCCACGATTGGGTGCGCTCGACGACCCAGCGCGTGCCCGCCTGCAGCGGGGCGGCGCGCTGCGACCCGGCGCGATGTGTTCGGTGGCGTGGGGCGACGACCAATGGATCGTCACGCGCATGGACTGGCACGGCGACACCCTCACCCTCGAGTACCGCACGCGCGGGCGAGGGGATGCCGAGTGGACACCGCGCACGCTGCGGGTATGGCTGGAATGGACCCCGTGCCATTTCGGCGGGGAACGGGTGTGGTTCCGGTGCCCCGGCTGCCTGAGCCGGCGGGCGGTGCACTTCAGCGTCGGGGGCGTGTTCCGTTGCCGGGCCTGTCACGATCTGGCGTATACCTCGACTCGGGAGGATGCGATCGAGCGGGCGCACACCGGCGCATCGTCACGCTGCAACGCCGGCTGAAAGCCTCGCCGGGCTGCGACCTGTTCCACGTGCCGGCAAGACCGAAGGGCATGCACAGGCGGACATACGAGCGCTTGGTGTGGCAGCTACGGATAGAGCACCATCGGCGGGATGCGCTATGGGGCGCAGCCTGCCGATGGGATGGTAGCCATTTGGTAGCCACTGGTCACCGGATATGACAACGGCCACCCGTGCGGGTGGCCGTTGTGCCCGGAACGTCGGGCTTTTTGTCGGGTGCCTAACGGGACTTGAACCCGTAACCTCTTGTTCCACAGACAAGCGCTCTAACCGATTGAGCTATAGGCACCATGCGGATCGACGGAAGAAAGGGGGTAAGCCGGGTTCTGTTCTGGGATGGTCATCTCTCTCGACAAGTGTCGGTCACCTCGTCGCCTCGGTGACGGCTCTCGACTTCCGGCCTCGGCGAGCAACCTGGTAACGGCCGAATCGGAGATTGCTGCGGGGAGGATTGCCCTTTTCACCCTGCTTGCGCAGTTCTGGTCTCTGTTGCTCTCACGCGCCAGCTGGCGCGTGCCGATCTGGACTGTCGACGGAACGGTGTCCCGCCGCCCTGGCTTTCACCAGGCACCCTCGCTCTGTGCAGCCCGGACTTTCCTCTGGCCCTCGTCGGGCCAGCGACCATGGCCCCGGACTTCCGAAGATCTCTGCTCATGTAAACGTGCGAGACCCATCCCTCAGACCTTTGTCCGTCGGGTCGGTCGTGCGTTTCCATGGTGCCGAAGGGGAGATTTGAACTCCCACGGGGTCACCCCCACTACGCCCTGAACGTAGCGCGTCTGCCGATTCCGCCACTTCGGCGCGTGCGGATGCTCCACCAAGGTGTGGAGCCGACCGTGGGATTCGAACCCACGACCTGCTGTTTACGAAACAGCTGCTCTACCACTGAGCTAGGTCGGCGTCCGCCTCCCGCGGCGCAGCGTTAGGTAGTATAGCAAAGGCGAGGGACCCCGCCAAGTGCGGCGCCGGGTGGTAACGTTGCCTTTGGCAGCCCTGCCGCCCCCTCCCAGCCACCGACAGGAGTGACCAGCTTGCCCCGTTCCCGACCCGTCCGTCGCCCGCCCGATCGCAAGCGCTCGGCACCCAGAAAGCCCGTGTCGGAGCAATTCGGCACCAGCCGAGCCATGAAGATCGGCTTCATCGCGCTGGCCATGCTATTCACGTGCTCGCTGCTCGCCGGGTCGCTCGTGCTCATTCCGTTCGACGAGCTGTTCGGCTCGAGCGACGACGCCGCCCAGAACATCGTCGACCGGAACGATGACATCATCGAGGAGCTGAGGGCCACGTACGAGGCCAATCCGGACGATGTCGGCAACGTGATCCTGCTTGCGAACGTGCTCGGCAACTCCGGCCGGCTCGACGAGGCGATCCCGTACTACGAGGAGGCGATCGACCTCGCGCCGGACGATCCCTCGGTGCGACTCGACTTCGCCCGGTCGCTGGCCGACGGTGGCTACCACGCCGACGCCGAGCTTCAGTTCGAGCGCGTGCTCGAGATGGAGCCGAACAGCCAGGAGGCGCTCTACTACCTGGCGGAGCTCTACATGGATTGGGAGCCGCCCCGCGAAGAGGAGGCGCGAGAGCTCTACCAGCGCGCCATTGAGGCCGATCCCGACTCCTTCCTCGCCGAGCAGGCGCGGAACCAGCTCGATTCGATGTTCGGGACACCAACCTCACCGGCCTCGCCGCAAGCCACGCCCGCCGGCGACGGGACGGTCGGGCGATACGAACAGGCGTTCTAATCGCGTTATACTTCCGGGAGAATGGCGGGGCGCGGCGACCCCCTGACGGGAGCAGTGAAGGTCGGCAGGTGATGTCGGAGCAGACGCAGGACACGCGAATGATGAGCGGCCAGAACCGGGAGGAGGATTCCCGGCTCGACCGGTCGCTGCGCCCGCGCAGCCTCGATGAGTACATTGGGCAGGATCGGGTGAAGAACAACCTGAAGATCTTCATCCAGGCGGCCCGGGCGCGGGAGGAGGCGCTCGACCACATCCTGCTCTACGGGCCGCCGGGGCTCGGCAAGACCACGCTCTCCTCGATCATCGCGACAGAGATGGGTGTCAGCCTCCGCGTCACCTCCGGCCCGGCGATCGAGCGGCAGGGCGACCTCGTCTCGATCCTTACCAACCTCAAGCAGGGAGATGTCCTCTTCATCGACGAGATCCACCGGCTCAATCGCGTCGTGGAAGAGGTGCTCTACCCAGCGATGGAGGACTACGCCGTCGACATCGTGATCGGCAAGGGACCCTCGGCCCGCGCGATGCGGATCAACCTGCCGCGCTTCACGCTGGTCGGCGCTACTACCCGCCTGGCACTGATGACCGGCCCGCTCCGCGACCGCTTCGGCG
>DASYWL010000097.1:0-7281 GCA_035936055.1 Thermomicrobiales bacterium | reverse complement strand
TGACCGAGCGAGTACGCGTACGGCCAGTTGCGCATGAAGGCAGCGCTGCCACCCTGCCAGACGGCGCGGGCGTCCTCTTCCATGTACCCGGTGACGGCCTCCGGCGAGATGTTTCCGACCCACCCGGCAGCCCGCTCGAATGCGGTGATGGCGCTCTCGTTATTGAGCTCCACCTCAAGGGTTTGCGGGTCGATGATCCGGCCACCCTCGTGCGAGTACTGCCACTCGAGCGCGTCGCAGGTGAGCCCCTCGTAGGCGTTGCCCTGCCAGACGAAACCAGTGAACTCGGGCGTCTCGGTGATCTCGCCCTCCATGATGGTCTGCGCCATCTCCTCGAGCTGGTCCCACGTCTCGGGCGGCCCCTCGAAGCCGTACTCCTCAAGGAGATCGGTGCGCGAGTAGAGGATGCCGGCGTCCGTGAACATCGGGATGCCGACGAGAATGTCGTTGACCGTATTGTTCTCGACAATGCGTTCGAAGAAGTCGCCGTCGGGCATGTTGTCGCTCAGGTCAACCGCGTGCGACGAGAGGATACCCGGCCAGATCACGTCGATCTGGGCTGCGTCGATGTCGCCCGCCTGGGCGGCGAAGGTCTGAAGATAGAACTGCAGCCGGTCGGTCGCAGACTCCGCGCCTTGAACCAGCGTCGCCTGAGCGCCGGTGATCTCATTGAAGCGCTCGAACAGCGCCTGCTCGAATGGCGTGTTCGGACCTTCAGAGCCACCGACGTAGTTGAACTGCACACCGGCATAGTCGGTGCTCAGCTGCAGCTCCTCCTGGAGTTCCTCGGCACTGGGAATGGACCAGCCCCTCTGGCGATCATCGGGAGTCCCCTGCGCGCCGAGCGACTCGGCTCGGAGGATCGTGCCCATCAGCGCGGAGCTGAGGCCCAGCGCGGTACCGCGCTTCATGACTTCGCGTCGTGACAGACGACCATGCAGGGCGTCGCGGTAGAGCTTGTTGACCGGGTTCGGGTTGTAACCGTATCGCTTCACGGGAACCTCCTGTTGTCGGCGTTCCTCTGGGAACGCCCGTGTCGGTCGTGCGGTTCGGACGGTGAGGGTCTCGCGGGCTGCGGATGCCTTGCCAAAGTTGGGCCATCAGGTCCTGGCAGCACCCTGCCGCCAAGTCGTCTCGTCCATGAACCAATGTATCGCTGTTCTACTCCGGTGTAACGCGAAAAGTCAAGTCGTCACTGACTCGGCCGATTGTCCGCGCTACTCCTCTCCGTTGCGGAACAGCCTCGATTTCCTGTTGGAGCAAGATCGGGGCCACGACGTGCGAAGGATCTCGTTGGTCACTGTCGCTTTGCCACGACTTTCCCCGGATCTTCGTGTTGTCTGCTGACATGTTTCATCAGCGACGGGCCATCGCGTTCTCGTACCGGGAAGCCTCGGCATCGGGCACCTCAAACCGGCCGGACAGCCGAGTCAGCCGGATGCGGTAGACGATCGCGTCCGGCGAGACAGCGTCGATACCCGCTGCCGGATTGACGATCTCGATCGCCCGGAGCCGCTCCTTCGGGTGCGTGAGCTCCTCGAACTCGCCGTCGGCAACGACCGACTGCCAGCGATCCTCGGCCTCCGCCACGTCGACCTCGAAGGCAACCGACGGCTGGTTTCGCATGATGTCGAGCTTTCGCCCGGGCCCACTGATCGAGTAGATGCTCTCGCCGTCGTAACCGAACGGGATCGGCACCAGGTAGGGGCGGTCGTCATCGTGCGCACAACACGCGATGCGCCCGACGAGCGCCGAGCGCAGCAATGCGTCGATCCCCTCCTGATCGAGGACAAATATTCTCCCCATGGTCCGATTCACTCCACAATTCCCGGCGCGGTGCTGCGACCGGCATGCGCCGTCATCGTCGTGCGTCTACTGATAGATGATGAGGTCAGGCGCCGGCTCGAGGTCAAGAATCTCTTCGGCGGTCATCAGCGGCACATCCTGCCGGTAGAAGAGCTTGAGCCCGTGGAACTCAATCGGCTGCTGGGCGATCACAACGTCGTACGTGGCCCTTTTCTCGGCTGGTGTTCCCCAGCCGTCGGCGTCAATCACCAGCTGCACACCGGCGACCGGCGAGACCGCGTCCTTGTTCTCGATCATCGTGTAATGGAACTGGTGCACGATCAACACCTTCGGCGGGATACCGACCTCCGCCGCGAGGTCGGCGAGGTACTCCTGCGTCCAAGTGATGTCGCTTGCGTCGACTTGCCCGATATGCTCGCCCGGGATCTCGCCTTCCCGCATCGCGAACTCCGGATCGAGCGCCAGGTGGACATGCGGCTTCTCCAGCCAGGGCCGCAACCCCTCCACCTCCGCCTGCACGGTCCGGCGGCCGATCTGAACATCCAGGAAGAGCAGGATGTCGTTGGCTTCGGCGAAGTCGGAATATCGGTTCAGCAGCTCGCTCGGTGTATCGAGCAGGTAGCTGCCGTCGGCCTGCGGCTCGCGCTGGGCAACCGACGCGATCACCTCCATCCCGACCAGCACCGGGCGCGACGGGTCGGCCGCCTCGAACTCGGCAGCCTGCTCCCGCAGCAGATCAAGCAGGCGCTCCGTGTCATGCTCACCCAGGATTCCCATCTTTTCGTTATTAGGAAAGCCATAGTATGTGAGGATCCGGTACTCCGGCAGCAATCCATCAGGGGTCAGACTCACCTCTTCAGTTGGCGGGGCGATCTCGAGGTGCAGCTCGGGTGGTGTGGGCTGCACGGTCTCCTCCACCTCGGCCTCATCCGTCATGTCTAGCTCGTCGGTCGAGATCGACGCCGAACTGGCTGTCGACTCCTGGGCGTTCCAGTCGATCATCGGCGTCGGGGTGCCACCCACCTCGAGCATGGCGAGTCGATCGGGTTCGGCCCGGCCCGGCGGGTTGCCGAAGACGACCGACCCGAGCACCAGCGCCAGAACCACCCATATCGCAAGGACCCGTTCTCCGGGCAGACGCCGGCCGATCGCTGCGACGGTGGAGCGAACCCGACCGGGAAAGAGCCGAGGTGGCTCGGGCTCCGGTGGTGGCCCGATCATCCAGCCAGACGAGAATGGTTTCGGCCTTCCGGCCATGCAAAACCTCCAGCGAGCCCCTCGCACAGGGCAATGGGCCCTGCCGCGGCGCTGACGCACGCAAGAGCATTCGGCCACAGGCCGACATCGTCATAACGCACCTATGGTACGCGATTGCGCCCATGGTGCCAGTACAGCGTGCCTACAAGTGGTGCGAACAGGGCAGCGATTCCCTGACGAGGTGCAGCCAGGGCGGCGGCGCATCGTTTCCGACGCACTGGCGGCTACACCAGGCCACCCCTGCCTCTGCGCGCTGGTCAGACTAACCTAGTAGTGGCAGTAGACCGGCGTGCCGATGGTCGCCCACCCCCAGAAGAACTGTGCCTCGTCCAGCAGAAGGTTGAGGCAGCCGTGGCTGCCCGGCCGGCCGATCGTCTCCGGCGTTTTCCACCATGCGTAGTGCAGTGCGTGCCCTCGATCCGTGAAGTACTGAGTGTAGAGTACGTTCTCGAGCCGGTAGAACTCCTCTGCCCCGATCGCGCCACTCTCCATCGTCTCATTCTCGACACGGGTATTGATGGCGAAGAACCCCACCGGCGTCTCCCAGCCGGGCTTGCCGGTCGTGGTGACCGCGACTCGGACCGGCGTACGCCCCTCGTAGGCGATGACCAGCTGCTGGGTCAGGTTACAGTCGATCCATTTCCCCTCCCACGGCGCGTCACCGGGCACGGGCGTCGGCTCAACCGGACCTCTCCGGCCCACATTGCGTTCGTACATGTAGGTGCCGTCGTCCAGCATCGCCCATGTGTCGGTGCCGCCGTCGACCTGCTCGCCCTTCACCCAGTCCGTCACGCGCACCAGCTCGCCGTAGGGCACGGTCGTCACGATCCGGCTCGCGGTCGTCGGCTCGGTGCGAATATTGGTTTCGGAGAGCGCGATTCCCTGCCAAACGGACGGATTCCACTGACCGCCGACGAAGGACGGCAACTCCTCCGGCTCGGCCAAGTACTCGGCGGCGACGTAGCCCGAGTAGCCATCGGCGTACCCCGGGACCCAAGCGCCCGTGGCCCCGGTGACGGCGATGAACTCGGCGTTGTCCTCCAGAACGGCGATGATTTCGGCGTCGGTCGACGGCCCGCCACGCAGGCGCAGGCCGTCGCTGGCGCGCACCAGTGTGGTCGTCCCGAGCGTCGGGGGTGCCGGAAGAAAGGCAGCGTCGTTCTCCAGCCCCAGATCGGCAATCAGGTCGCGCACGATCGGCTCGGTCGTCACGGTGCCACCCGCGATCCGCAGGATGGCGTTCTGGAAGACCTGCACCGTCGCGCCATCTCGCTCGAAGGGCTCGGAAACCGGCAGGCCGAAGACGCTTGCGCCCCCGTACTGATACCAGAAGCCTGCCATCTCGCCGGACACGGTGTGCCCCGTCTCGATAAAGAACTCACATGTCGCCGCGCCGGAGCAGCCGGAGACGGTGGATCGGGCAGAGCTCGGCGCGGCTGCGGCGGCGCGAACATCACCGAGCGGGGCACCGGTCGTGACCCACTGTCCGGCACTGTTGGGTGCGTTGACCAGCACGATGCCCTCGAAGTACTGCTCCACAACTCCGGTGTCCGGCACGAAGCGCTCCTCGGAGAGCGGTCGACCGAGTACGGCCTCGCCGCCGGCAGCGAGCCAGGCGGACAGGAACGGCTCATCCAGGTTGTGGCCGGTCTCAGCGAAATAGCGCAGCTCCCCCTCCGCCTCCTCAAATGTCTCGATGACCGCTGAGGGATCCGACTCGGGTTCGATCGGGTCCTGCTGTACCGGATCACCGTCTATCGGCTCGATCACGGGCGGGGCCTCCTGCGCCCGTGCCCCTGGCACCCACGCGAACGCGCTTGTCGCGGCCAGCCCACGTATGAGCCGCCGCCGGTCGATCATCCGCACCCTGTTGCTGTCACTCGCCATCTTCGTCGGCTCCTGGTTATCGTTGCAGTCCGGCACAAACTACCGCAGGCATCCCCACGATGCCGCGCCGTCCGTACTATCTTGACAGAGTTTCCTGATTTCGTCTTGACGCGGTCCCGTCCTGATCGCAAGCTTCGACGGAACGCGGGAGCCACATCGTGGCAGCCCTGCCTGTCTCTACGCACGACTACCCGAAAAGGTGTTCTCGGCATGTCCACACGCAACACATCCCCCCGCTCGATCCGCCTCGGCGCGGTGGTGCCCCAGACCGAGCTCCCACCCGACGCCGGCGCGGCTCGCCACTGGTTCGCGCAGGTCGAGCAGCTCAGATTCGACCATGCGCTCATCTATGACCACGTCCTTGGGGCGGACACCAGCGTCAGACCGGGCTGGAGCGGCGCCTACGAGGCTACGGACCCCTTTCTCGAGGTGATGGTCGCTCTCGCGTGGGCGGCGGGCTTCACCGAGCGCCTGGAGCTGGCGACCGGTGTCGTGATCCTGCCGCAGCGGCAGACGGCGCTCGTCGCCAAGCAGGCGGCCACCATCGACCATCTCTCAGGCGGCCGCCTACGGCTCGGTGTCGGCATCGGCTGGAACAAGGTCGAGTACGACGCGCTCAACGAACAATTCAACAACCGCGGCAAGCGACTGGAGGAGCAGATTGCCCTGATGCGGCGCCTCTGGACAGAGCCTGTCGTCACCTTCGAGGGCGAGTGGCACCACGTCGACCACGCCGGTATCCTGCCGCTGCCGGTGCAACGACCGATCCCGGTCTGGATCGGCGCCAGCGCTGATGTCGCCATCAGGCGCGCGGCGCGCCTGGCCGATGGCTTCTACCCCCAAGGCGTGCCCAGCGAGAAGATGGAACACATGCTCGCCGTGCTGTTCGAAGCGCTTGAGCGCCACGAGCGCGACCGCGAGACGTTCGGCATCGAGGCGCGCATCACTGTCTCGACGGACGACGAAGCCGAGTGGCGGCGTCAGGCGGCCTGGTGGCGCGAGAAAGGGATCACCCACCTGTCGCTGAACACGATGCGCGGCGGTTTGACCAGCATCGAGGCCCATCTCGAGGCTTTCTCGCGCGGGCGAGAGGCGCTCCTCCAGGAGATCGGCTGATGGGCGCCCGCATTGAGCACGAGGCGACACGGGTCGATCGCAGTCCGAGTGGTCTGGCGATCCGGCATCTGGTGACCGGTGAGGTCGGCTCGACCGACCTCTACACCGGGGAGCAGTGGCTGGAGCGAGGCGAGCAGGTGCTGCTCCACACCCATCCGGTCGAGGAAGTGCTGATCTTCACAGACGGCTCCGGCGAGGCAACGCTTGACGGCAATATCGTGCCGGTCGCGGGCGGCGTGACGCTGCACATTCCCGCCGGTGAGGTGCACGGCTTCCGAAACACCGGCGACGGACGGCTGCACGTCTTCGTCATCTTCCCCGGCAACACCTTCGCCCGCACGGACATGATTGAAGACGGCTCCGGATGACATGGAGGCTTGGCTTCGCTGTCAGTGCTCCGACAACGACACCACCCCGGCCGGGTTCGCCCGCCGGGGTGATTTTCTCCCGTCGTGTTTCAGACTGCTACTCGCTGCGGCGCATGCCGCTCACGAGCATCACGTAGTAGAGCAGTGTCAGCACCGAGGACGCGAAGCCTGCGATGTACGTCCACGCCGCGGCATCAAGCACCTTGGCGACGCCTTGGCTCTCCTCGCCCGTGCGTCGGCCGTAGTCCACGAGCCCGACATTGACCAGCGCCGCCTTGGCGCGCTTCGTGGCGTCGAACTCCACGGGCAGCGTCACCAGCGCGAAGAGGGTCGAGAGCGCGAAGAGCGCCACACCGGCCCACGCCAGCCCGACGATGCCCATGAAGAACCCGGCGAGCAGCACAATGAAGCCGAGGTTGGACCCGATCGTCACCGCCGGCACCAGCGCTGTTCGGAACTTCAACGGCCCATAGGAGTTGGCATGCTGGATGGCATGCCCCGCCTCGTGGGCCGCGATGCCGATCGCCGCGATCGACGGCACGCCGTAGACGCCCTGCGAGAGCCGCAGCGTGCGGTCGCGTGGATCGTAATGATCGCTCAGCTCGCCCGGCACCTGCTCGATCTGGACATCGTAAAGTCCGTGGCTGTCCAGCACTCGGCGGGCCGCCTGCGCCCCCGTCACATTGGCGCTGTTCCGGACCTGCGAGAACTTGGTGTAATTGCCCTTGACCTTGCTCTGCGCCCAGAGCATGAAGATCAGCCCGGGCAGCATGAACACGAAGTACAAAGGATCGAAGTAGAACATCTGCTTTCCTGGCTACCTTTCCGATACCCGCGACGCACTGGC
>DASYWL010000096.1:0-11476 GCA_035936055.1 Thermomicrobiales bacterium | reverse complement strand
GAGCACTGGCACGGCTCCGCCCCGGACCGGTTCATGGCACATATCGCGATGCAGGAAGTCAACGACGAGGGCGTGAGCGTGAACTGGGGGAACACGTCTCAGACGACGAGTACCGCCAGGAGCCGGGGTAGCCGTCTGACGGCACGAACGAGCCGTTCGGCGGCCAGAAGTGACCTCCGGGTGGCCCGCGTCTTGCGACGACTTGGGATGGCCCCGGTACTCAGGGGCGCCCCTGTGGCGGCATGCGCCGAATATGGGGGCACGCACGACGTAACCGATGGAGGAACAGCCAATGGCTTACGAACTTCCTGCCCTGCCGTACGCCTTCGACGCACTCGAGCCACACATCGACGCGCAGACTATGGAAATCCACCACGATCGCCACCATGGCACCTATGTTCAGAAGGTCAATGACGCCATCGCGGGCACTGATCTTGAGGGGCTCAGCATCGAGGAGCTCATGAAGAACCTCGATCGTGTGCCGGAAGCGAAGCGCGCAGCGGTCCGCAACAACGGCGGCGGTCACTACAACCACTCGCTGTTCTGGACCGTCATGGGTCCGAATGGGGGTGGCCAGCCCTCCGGCGCGCTGGCGGACACCATCAACGAGGCGTTCGGCTCGTTTGACGCGCTCAAGGAGGAGATGAATACCGCCGGCGCGAACCGTTTCGGGTCCGGTTGGGCCTGGCTGGTGGTCGATGGTACCGGCAAGCTGGCGGTGACCAGCACCCCGAACCAGGACAACCCCCTGATGGACGGGTCGGGCACGCCGATCCTCGGCGTGGATGTCTGGGAGCACGCGTACTACCTCAAGTACCAGAACAAGCGCCCGGACTACCTGAACGCCTGGTGGAACACCGTCAACTGGGATGCCGTCACCAACAACTACCGCAAGGTGCGCGGCTAACCCCCGGCCAGGCAGCTCCAGACGAACTGAGACACCACCGTCGGAGTGTTCCGGCGGTGGTGTTCGTGTGTCCATTCCTTGACGTGCTGTACGTCGAGTCCGTACTCTGCCACTGCGATGTTCCGACCGATCGATGTGACCCCTTGGAAGGATCGACACATGAACCAATCCGGCGTCCACGGCCGCTGGGCCACTGCCATCATCAGCGGCGCCCTGATCGCGGTCATCGGTGTCGCCACGGTGCTGGCCCAGGCTCTCGGCCCCGCGGGCCCCTCCCCCGCAGAGGACAACGCTGCCGTCGTCGCTCACGCGGTCGTCGAGCTGCCCGCGGGCGAAACGGTCTGGCGCATCCGTAATCTCCAGATCGACGGCGACACCGCCCCGATCAGCGGCGACGTACCGGCGCTGCTCACGACCGATGGCGTGCCGGTCCTCGTCGAGGATCTCTCGACCGGTCTACGGCAGCGGGTCGCATCCGGCGAGGGAGCCGTACTGGTGCCGGGCAACGAGAGCAGCGTCACCAGCATGGGACCGCCGCAAAGCGTGCTGGCGGTAGACGTGATGCCGGTTGATGAGGCATCGCTCAGCGGCTCGCCAGGGCGGATCAGCGTGCCGTTCCAGGTGGAGGGCGGCAGCTACGACGTCGACCTGATTCGTATCCGCCTCGACGAGGGCGAAAGCTCCACCGTGCCGATGGGTAACGGGCAGTCGCTCATTGTGGTCCGCAGTGGTCAGGTCGACGTGCAGGCCGAGGACGAGCAGTTCTCCATGACCGCCGGCGGGGACCGTCTCGCCAGTGGTGAGCTGACCATCACCGCCACCTCGGATGAAGCTGCCGTGGTCGTCGCCCGCATCGGCCCTGCGATCGAGTCGATCGAGGAACCAGCGACGCCGGTAGCGTCCCAGGAGCTAGAAACGCCCGAGGCGACGCCGGAACCGACAGCCACTCCGGTACCGGCAACGCCGGTGGCCACGCCTTCCCCGGCCACGCCTGTGGCGGAGGAGCCACAGGACATCGACTCGGACGGTGACGGTGTCGACAACGCCGACGAGATCGCAGCCGGCACCAACCCGGATGATCCGGACACCGACGACGACGGCCTCTTCGACGGAGTGGAAATCGAGCTCGGCACTGACCCACTCAGCGCGGACACGGATGAGGACGGCATCCTTGACGGCGACGAGGTGTTTTCTGCCGGAACCGACCCGCTCAACTCGGATACAGACGGCGACGTGCTCTACGACGGCGGCGAGCTGCTCTACAACACTGACCCGCTGGTCGTCGACACCGATGTCGACGGCCTGACAGACGGTGACGAGGTCTACTTCTCGGAGACCAGCCCCACGGCTGTTGACACCGACGGCGACGGGCGGACCGACTACGATGAAGTGGTCGCCGGAACCGACCCGCTCGACGCGAACAGCTTCCCGTAGAGCCCGTTGCCCTCAGCAGGGGCGGCTACCCACATGGGTTCCGCCCCTGTTCGCTCACCGACTGGTAAATCTTCGCGACCGATCCGGCCGCTCGTCAGCCTGCTGGTACTATCGCTCAGCGAGCCGGCAGCTCACCACTACGCTTGCCGAGCCGGGCCATCATGTCCTTCCGTCGCTCGTCACTCAGCTCGCCGGTGATCAGTCGAGCGCCGCGCCGGTAGGTGAAGTAGTTGAAGAGCCACTGTGCGCCGACCATCAGCCGGTTCCGGAACCCGATAAGCTGGGCCACGTGCACCAGCGCCCACGCGAGCCATGCGACGAACCCGGTGAACTCCAAGCCCTTGACATCGGCGATCGCCCGGTTGCGGCCGATGGTCGCCATGCTACCCTGATCCCGGTACCGGAACGGCGCGTAGGCATTCCCCTCAAGCGCAGCGCGCATGTTGCACGCGACCCACTGTCCCTCCTGGATCGCCACCGGCGCGA
This sequence comes from Thermomicrobiales bacterium, assembly GCA_035936055.1. Classification (GTDB taxonomy): domain Bacteria; phylum Chloroflexota; class Chloroflexia; order Thermomicrobiales; family UBA6265; genus JACCVC01. The sequence continues at coordinate 8,649 of DASYWL010000096.1, read as the reverse complement.
CACCCGGCAGCGGCTTGCCGTTCTCGCCCGGTGCGCTGGCAGCATCTCCGATCACGAAGATCTCCGGGTGCCCGGGAATGTTCAACTCACGCGTCACCGTGGCACGCCCGGCTCGGTCGAGCTCCGCGACACCGGCAAGCGACCGTGTCACCGGCGCGGCACTCACCCCCGCGGCCCAGAAGACATTGTGCGTGGGGATGCGCTCGTCTCCGACGTTAACGCCCTCCGGATCGATCGCGGTGACCAGTGAGTTGGTGCGAACCTCGACACCGAACCGCTCCAGATCCTCGACGGCCTGCCGAGCCAGCTTTTCGTTGAACATCGGCAGGATCTGCGGCAGTCCCTCCAGCAGCAGAATGTGGGCGTCGCGGGGATCGATATGCTGGAAATCGCGAGCCAGCGTGTGGTTGGCCAGCTCGCCGATCGCGCCAGCCAGCTCGACACCGGTCGGTCCACCACCGACGATCACAAAGGTGAGCATGCTCGCGCGTCGCGCCGGATCTGGCTCCCGCTCGGCGTCCTCGAAGGCCAGCAGGATACGGCGGCGGATCGTAAGCGCATCCTCGATCGTCTTGAGACCGGGCGCGAGCGGCGCCCACTGATCGTTGCCGAAATAGGAATGCGTCGCGCCGGCGGCCAGGATCAGGTAGTCGTAATCGACCGTCCGGCCATCGTCGAGACGGACCCGGCGACCATTCACCTCGACGCCGACCACCTCGGCGAGCAGCACCGAAAGGTTCTTCTGCCGGCGCAGAATGCCGCGGATCGGTTGGGCGATGTTCGCCGGCGAGAGCTGCGCGGTCGCCACCTGATACAGCAACGGTGCGAAGAGATGGTGATTTCGACGGTCGATCAGGAGCACCTCGACCGCCGCGCCATCGAGCGCCTTGGCGGCGTTCAGGCCGGCGAAGCCGCCACCGACGATGACGACACGCGGCTTGCCACCGTTGAAGGACGGTGCATGCAGCGTCTCATCGACGCTGACGAACTGGGCGACCGGCCCCTCGTTCTCGACACGCTGTTCCTGCTGGTCACTGCTCACACTGGGTTCCGTTCTGTGTAGATAGCGACGGCATGGCGACTCCGCAGCGACGCGGAACCAGTTGAGCATAGTGTGACGGGCGACCGGCGGCAACGGCTTGCGACTCCTTGTGAGCATGGCACACTCAAAGGCGTAACGGTTGCCACAGCCAGTGTGGCAACTCGCCCGACATGGCACACCAAACCGACGCTGGCGTCGGTCGCTGTAGACCGGGAGCGCCGCCGGCGTAATCGCGAAGGGACCTTCGATGACCGACATCCCCCTGCCTGACACTCCACCACAAGTCACCCTCGGCGGCATCTTTCACGAGGAGCACCAGTGCGCCTACGAGCACGTCCCATTCGAGGTGCCAGAGAGTGTCGACCAGCTGCTGATCGACGTTGGCTACAACGATCGCATCGACTCGTCGCCCCTCGCTCGCAGCGGCAACACCCTCGACATCGGCCTCTTTGATGAGCGTGGCATCGAAAGCCGCAGCCCGGGGTTCCGAGGGTGGAGTGGCAGCGTGCAGACCCGGATCGTGGTCGGCACCGAGCGCGCCACCCCGCCCTACCGCGCCGGTAAGCCGGGCGCCGGTACATGGCACATGCTGCTGGGTCCTTACAAGATAGGGCAGAACGGCCTGCGATGGGAGGTGCGGATCTGGCTGAACCCGGAGATCGCCCTGCCCGACGAGAAACATGCACCGGACATCGACAGCGTGTGGCGGCCCTACCTCCCCGCACCCGCGGAGCCGAACTGGTATCGCGGCGACCTCCACGTGCATACCGTCTACTCCGACGGCACCGCTACCCCGGCGGAGATCGCGGTCACCGCCGTGGAAGCAGGACTCCACTTCTACGGCATCACCGACCACAACCGGGCGCAGTCGCCCGTCGGACTGGTGCCGCAGGGTGATGAGTGGCCGGTCCTGGTGCCGGGCGTCGAGGTGACCACCTACGCCGGGCACTTCAACGTCTGGGGCACCGAGCACTGGTACGAGTTCCGCGATCCGTCCGCCGAGGGTCTCCAGGGCGCCGTCGACGCGGCGCTGCGCGACGGTGGCACCGTCTCCCTCAACCACCCGAAGCCCTTCGGGCCGGAGTGGGAGTTCCCCGAAGTAACCGGCTTCCACGTGATCGAGGCGTGGAACAGCTGGTGGGCACGCTTCAACGCTGCGTCACTGGAATGGTGGCACCGACAGTTGGGCAGCGAGCGGCCGCTGCCGATGGTTGCCGGCAGCGACATGCACGAGCACCGCCTGTTCGGTGCGCCCGACCGCCCGCTGGAGCCAACGAGAATCGGCTGGCCGACGACATGGGCCGAGGTCGACGGAGAGCTGACCGCCGAGGCGGTCCTCGCCGCGGTTCGGGAGGGGCGGACGTTCGTGAGCGAGTCGCCTTCCGGCCCGCAACTCTACAATCTCGGTGACGGGAGTGAGGTTCGGATGCGGATTGCCGGCGCGGATGGACAGGCGCTGCTGCTGATCGGCCCGCAGGGCGTCGTCCACGCCGAGGGGATCACCGGCGACGATGTCGAGAGTTTCGTGCCGAGCTCTCGCCTGCCCGGCGACCTGCCCTTCGTCCGCCCGGAAATCCACGCCCCGGGCGGCGCCGTCAAGGCCCTCGGACAGGCTATCTGGCTGCGGTGAAAGTCGGATGTGTGGAAATCGGGAGTGGCTCTCTCAACTCCCGCACCGTCAGGCGTCCCAGTCGTCCTCATCGTCGATGATGCGGATAATCCACGGGTTGTCGCCGGGAACCTGCGGCCCGCCGAAGAGCGCGATCTCGCTGGCATCCTGCTCGGCGTATTCGACCATCTTCTCCAGAAAGACCTCGACGCGTTGCTCCGGCTCGTGGAACCGGAACCGTCCCAGCTCATTGAGCAGCATCGGTCCGGGATCGAACTGCCCGCCGGCAAACGCCAGCTCCCGCAGCCGCACGATGTGCGGATGGTCGTCGGGCAGCCCGGCGATGTGGTTCGCCAGCTCCCGCAGCCCCTCGGCCGACCGGCGACTGCGCCTGGCCGCCTCCGGACCGAGACCCAGCATGTCCTGATGCTCCCGCTCGGCGCGCCACTCGGCGATCATGTCAATGCGCCGGGCAATTGCGATCTGCGTTGTCGTCTCCATCGTTCCTGCCGGCTCCCGCAACCTTCAACTCGCCGCGCCGGACCTCGACGCGACCTCCCACGGACATTGTAGGAGGTCATGCGACACCGCATAATGGCGGCGTTACCATGATCAACCCACTGGATCGGGAGCAATCGCAGCGTTTGCAGACTCGACGACATCCCCATCGCCAGCTACCTCTTCCTCGCGAGCGCGATGCTCATCGTGGGGACGTCGGTCGTCGCCAGCAAGATCGTGGTCGACACGATGCCGATCTACACCGCGTCCACCCTGCGGTTCCTCCTCGCCGGGATCATCCTGCTCGCCCTGGTGCGCCACGCCGGGGGGATCCCTCCCCTCCCGGGTCGGGGCTCCACCTCATCGTCGCACTGCAGGCGCTGGCCGGGCTGGTGCTCTTCAACGCACTGCTGCTGCTCGGCCTGGGCCGCACCACCGCCGTCGCCAGCGGTATCATCACCAGCTCGACCCCGGCAGTGATCGCGCTGATGTCCGTCGCACTCGGCGACTGCCTCAAGCCCGGCGGGTGGCTCGGCGTGGCGCTGGCGGTGCTCGGCATCGTGATCGTCAACCTGTTCGGGACCGCCGAGGCTTCCAGCGCCACGCAGCCGTTCCTCGGCGCCGTGCTCGTCTTTCTCGCGGTTGTCGGCAAGGCGCTTTACACGGTGCTGGGCAAGATCGCCGCACCGTCGCTGCGGCCGGTCCCGATGGCGACCCTCGTCACCGTCTACGGCTTCCTGCTCTTCCTGCCGCTGGCTGCGACCGACGTGGGCGACATGCGACCCAGCGAGATCCCCGGCTCAGGATGGCTGGCGCTGCTCTACCTCGCCGCGATCGTGACGGTGGTGGCCTTCGCCCTCTGGTTCCAGGGATTGCAGCATGTTCCGGCGAGCACGGCCGGTGCGCTCACGGGCATGATCCCGGTCGGCACCATCCTCGCCACGGCCATCTTTCTCGACGAGCCGGTCACCTGGCTGCACATACTGGGTGTCACCGTGGTTGTGGTCGGCATCGCGCTGGTCACGCAGGGCATCCGCCCCGCCCGGCATGCAGTCCCGCCCGGCAGCACCGCCGGCATGCCGACCTACCCCAACGAACCGAGCCCGGCACCGTAGGAGTGTGGCCGATGTCGTGCGAAACGAGACACCGCGCCAGTAACGGCAGAATCACCAGCCGAGTGGAGAGGGAGATCGCGCTGCATGGAATTCCAGAAGACGGTCGAAGTTGTCGGGAAGGCGGTCGAGGCGACCGGTGTGGCGGTGATTGTCATCGGCATCCTGCTGGCAGGGATTCGCAACGCGGGTGCGGCGTTCGGCGATGAGCCACACCGCGGGTTTCGACGAGTGAGACAGGCGGTTGCCCGGTCGATCCTGCTCGGCCTCGAGCTGCTGATTGCCGGCGACATCATCCGGACCGTGGCGGTTGATCCGACCTTCACCTCCGTCGGGGTGCTGGCACTCATCGTGCTCGTCCGCACCTTCATCAGCATCGAGCTGGAGCTGGAGATCAGCGGGCGATGGCCGTGGCAGCGCAAGGAGGAACAATAACCCCAAGACCTGCTGCAGCACGGAAAAGGCGACCTTGGGCTTACCCACGGTCGCCTCGTTGCCAGCCGATTGCCTATCTCTAGAGAGCCGGCGTGGCCTCGACGTCGCTCACGTCGCGGAGCGTGACGGTGACGGTGATCACGCCCTCTTCGGTCTCCTCGAGCACAGCAATGCCCTCGAAGCCGGAATTGTTCAACGGGTGAATGTCGATTTCCAACCGGCCGTCCTCCGGCTCACCCTCGATATTGCCGCACGCGATGTAGAGACCGATGTTCTCGGCACTGTCGTGCACGTTGATCGCATGCTCGGCACCGAACAGCTCATCGAAGGTCGTCTCGACCTCGGTGATGCTCTCGATCACGACCTCACCCTGAACGATATCGGGCGATTCCGGATTCTCAACGATCGGCGATGCGACCGGGGAACCCTGGATCGTCACACCGGTCAGGTCACCGAGTGGATACACAACATCGCCGAGCTCTTCGCAGGTACCGGAATGGATGTGCGCCGGCCGAGGCACGTCGTCCTCGGTGAATTCCGGCGGTGGCGTCCCGTCCTGCGCCGTCGCCAAACCGCCGCTGAGCAGCATGGCGGCCACCAGCGCGAACGCGCCGGCGACCGACGCAATGGATGCAAGAATCGATCGACCCATAATCACTACCTCCTTGGTGAGAATAACGGCCGTCGAATCGGCTGCTTCTCCTGACCGATCCGTGTGAGAGAACACCACGCACGCGACGTGCCATGCTCACAGCCGTCTCCCACGACCCTCGGAACGTCTGCGTATTTTTGCCTGCACGCATATGGAAACAAACCCTGACTTGGCTCCACATTTCAGAGCGAGGAAGAAGTAGCTAGACGCATCGTTGATTGAGGTCTGTAGGGACAGATACTTCGCTGCGCTCAGCACAGGCTCTTGTGTCTGCCCGCGCTCGGATCGACACGCGCAGCTAGCGCACCTGCTCCAGCTCGTGCTCCTCCCGCGCCAGCATGCGCGTTCAGTTCGGCGCCATCGATCAGCTGGAAATCGTGGTCGCGAGCGAGCGATCGGGCCGGACCGGTGAAGGATGACGTCGTCACGATGATGCCCCACTCAGCCTCGTGCGCGACCATCCCGCCCATGAACGTCTGCACCGCCGATGAGCCGATCGGGTTCTCCGGGGCTGTAGCGCTTGACCTGGATCGCCACCTTGCGCCTCTTCCGGTCGCGGCACGGCACGTCGACGCCGAGACCCGCCGCACCGCCGACCACACGCACGTCGGTGTAGCCGAGCGGCACGATCAGGTCCGCGACAGCTTCCTCGAACTGGCGCAGTGTCATGGCAAGAAAGTCCTCGAGACGCGGCGCCTCCCGGTAAAGGTGGGGCCGGTTCCAAACGATCCAAACGCTCACCGGCAGCAGCGCGCCGAGAGCCACACCGAGCCAGACGAGCGGCTCGGGCCACCAGACGAGTGCGATGGCGACGCCCGTCCAGAACATCACGGCGACCGCCAACCGGCGCCCAGGCCGACGCAGACAGCCGGCGATGCCCATCGGCGAATCCTCCGTCACGTTCCTGTTCCGATGACCCGATCAAACGCCATTGTGCGAGGAGAAACAGGGATCGGGCAATTGGACCGACGTACAGGAGGAGCCGCCAGCACGAGGGGGTTCCCGCACCTGACCTGCAGGGGGACTTGGAGCCCAGGGTACGATCACATCGAGACGCCTCAGCGCGCACCAAGCAAACCGGCCTTCCCTGAGCGACTCTTAAGATGTCGTGGCGGGGAGTGTCGCAGCATATGCAGACGCGGCAGCATGCTCTCCGAAGCCGTGTACGACCCGACGGGCCATCAGGCGTTCTGCGGTTGCTCTTCCTCATCCGGCTCCTGATAGCGTGCCTGCACGGTCTGCAGCATGGTTTCGAAGATGAGTCCACCGAGCACGTTGCCCGTCAGTGCCGGCAGGAAGTTGTCGGTGAACCACATACCGATCGTGATATTCGCGTCCAGCATCATCGCCGCGAAGATCTCTGCAGCGGAGATGATGACATGGTTGAACTGCCCCAGCACGATCAACGCGGCGATGCCCCAGATGACAGCGATACGCGGACCCATGCCACCCGCGGACGCGACCAGCAGCCAGGTCAGGGTCGTCATCAACCAACCCGCGAAGATCGCCTTGATGAAGGCTGTGGGGAGAACATACGCCACCTTGTGCTCGGCGAGGATCACGAGCTGGTCGGCAACTGATTCGGCCAGCACCCCGTCCCACGAGATCAGCACAGCGAACGCCAGCGCCCCCAGGAGGTTGGCGCCGAGGGTCACCGACCATAAACTGCCGAGTTGGACAAGGTTCCCCCGCTCCTTGATCACCGCCGCGACGGGCAGCAGGAAGTTCTCGGTGAACAGCTCCGTCTTGCCGACCAGCAGGATCAGGAACCCGATCGGAAACAGGAGCGAGCCCACCAGCAGCCCGACGGAGGGAGAGCCGAGGGTACCGCCAACCGCGGCTGCCCCCGCCGCGAACGCCACGGCGCCGAACCCGACGCTCATGCCGCCCGTGAAGGAGGTGATCGCGTCACCCAGCAATGGCCGCCGCAGCCTCTGGGCGCCGATCTTCGACGCGTCCTCGACGACCTCGGGTGCATCCTGGCCGAGCGGCTTCGGCTGCTCTTCGACCGATAGTTCCGCTTGCTCGTCCTCGTCGTCTTCCACTTCCGAGTCACGGAGATCCTCGGCGGGCTCTGGCTCAGCGGTATATGGGTGTGAATGTCTCCGGCTCACAGTACGCGTCCCTTTCATATCCGGATGGGATACGCAAGATGGTGACCAGCCGGAACGGGACCCGAATCGGGTCAGGTTCCTCGTCAGATTCGCGCCTGGTACTTGGCCAGCTCAGCCTGCTTCCTGCTCAGCTGCCGGTGCAGGGATGCCATCTCCGGCGACTCGTCCTCTGACCATCCACCATCGGGGTCGATCCCCTCGCGATCGCTGAGGTCGGAGATCTCCTGCTGCAGCTGGCGAACCTCCTGCTGGAGCGCGAGCATCACCTCATGGCGGCGCACGCGGGCGGCCTGTGCCTGCTTCGCGCTTGCCGGTTTTGTGCCGAAGAAAAGCCGCTGGACCCGCTGAAGCATATCGCCTATCGTCACGGTGCACCTCGATCGTTTTTCGAGAACGGGCCGGTGTTGCTCCTGAGTGTAGTGGGTTCACGCACTGCTGATGGCGCGTGATCGGCTCGGGCCTACCCAAAGGAGGCAAAGCCGTCGGTGTAGAGGTCCTGCATCATGAGGGAGGCCCGACGACCGGTCGCCGGGTAGCGCCAGTTCTCATCGACGGTGTCCGCATCCGAGATCGCAATGGCATCGAAGCTCTTGCCATCTTCCTGGAACTTCGTGAGCCGGGACTCGTACGCGGATCGCCCCTCTGAGTTCAAAATCGCCGGCGTCCTGCACCAGTGGATCAGCTCGAAGAGCGCCTGCTGCAGCTTGCCGCGCGAGCCGTTGAACTTCGGCAGCACCTTCATCAGCACGGCGTGATCGAAGGCCTCGTCGGCCGTGAAGAGCCCGTTCTCCTCGGCGTGATGGACGAACTGCATGATCTCGTGCAGCCTTGCGCGGAGGAGAGGTCGAACGGTCCCAACTGGTATCGCCCTGCACGAGCTGGAACACCACGTCGGCGTCGACCTCCGTGAGGTCGAAAATCGAAACGTGCTCGGTCTCGTCATCGAGGATGCGATGGGGTGAGCGCCGCAGGAGCTCCAGCGCGTCGACGATGCCGTCCGCGTTGTTGACGAGGAAGAAGTACTGGATGAGCAGCGACGGCGGCCGTTGGACTTGCTGGACAGTCCGCGAGGTCTGTGCCAGCGGCATGAACGCGAGCGCGCCCTCCTCCGAGGTGAGGTCGGCCAGCATTGCCGAGAAGAAGTCCAATGACGTCGACGCGTCGCCCAGCTTCGGGCTGACCACCTC
>DASYWL010000095.1:0-4818 GCA_035936055.1 Thermomicrobiales bacterium | reverse complement strand
CCTGTATCCTCTGTGGAGTGATCTGGCGCCAGCCGCAGGAGCATGCCCCGCATGACCGACCGTCCCCCGATCGAGATCGCCGACACCTGGTTCCGGCACCTCGCCGAGCGAGACGTCGACGCCGTGATGTCGCTCGCCGCCGACGATATCGAGGTCGGCGGTGCGCGCGGTTCTGGCTCCGACATGGAATTGTTGCGGGAGTGGGTGACTCGGATGAAGGCCGTCGTCATCCCGCGCCGCTGGTTCACGAAGGACGATGTTGTGGTGGTGGAGCAGGAGGCGGTCTGGTACAGCCGTGCTGGCGAGGACATGGGCCGGCGCGTGATGATCACGACGTTCCGCATCGAGAACGGCCACATCGGCGGCATTTACCGCCATGACGACCTCGCGGCCGCCGTCACCATCGGCGGTCTCGATGCCTCGCACGAGCTCGATCCTCCGGAGGGTACCGGCACACAGGCGCGTCCTGTACTCGGCGACGACTCGTAGAGGTGGACCGGAGCCGGCCCTGAGCGAGGGCCGCAGGCCCGAGTCGAAGGGGTCTGCGCGACGGGCGTCTCGCGACTGCACTGCCCTCAGGTCAGACGCGCCAACAGTCCTGGAGGGGCCGCTAAAACCACTGACGGATACTCCGCAACCGGAATTTCTGTACGAGAATGTTGTGCAGATTTTACGGGACCGACGCAACGGTGACACCCAGCGCCTCTCTTGCTGAACGCTGCGAGTGACGGCGATTACCGCTTCGTAATCGCCCGGTTGGCTATCGACACCGCTGCAACATCCTCGAACACGGCGACGACCTGATCAGGCAGACCGGTTATCTGCGCGACGCTCGCACGGGCGCGCATCCCCCCGTAGCTGCCGATCAGCCCACCGAGCACGCCAAGCAGCGCCCCGCGGACGAGTGGTCCCTTGCCGCGCCGCTCGGAGCCGATCGCCGCCCCCGCGATCCCGCCGAAGAGCATCCGACCGAAAAGGGGACCGGGCTTCGTGCGCGGTGGCACCGCCGACGTTTTATCCGCGATCACTTCACCGGCAGCGGAGAGCATCAGCACGCGACGCCCCCAGACGCTGCGCAGTACCGGCCAGCGTCGCCAGCTGGCATAGAACGGGGCATCGTCCTGCCGCCAGGCCAGTACTGCACCGGGAATCTGCGAGCGCATGCCGGCGGCAATGCCAATCATCAATGCACGAATGGGAACGGAACGAAGATACTTGGACATCGACGTCTCCTGACGGGCGAACCGGGCGGGAATCTGCTACGGCTGGAAGAGGACCTTGACGGCACCGTCCTGCTTCTTCTGGAACATCTCGTAGGCGCGTGGGGCGTCGTCGAGCGGCAACCGGTGCGTCGCAAAGGTGTCGACGCCGAGCGGGTCATCGGAGCGTGTCAGCAGCGGCATGATGTCGTCCGACCAGCGCTTGACGTTCGCCTGTCCCATCCGCAGCTGCACCTGCTTGTCGAACATCGTCATCATCGGCAGCGGATCCGTCATGCCCGCGTAGACGCCAATGATCGAGATCGTGCCACCGCGCCGGACGACGTCGATGGCGAGCAGCAGCGCCGCCAAGCGATCGACCCCGGCCCGCTGCATCAACGGCGACGCGATCGGATCCGGCAGGAACGTGGCCATCTCCTGCGCCAGCCTGCTGACCGGCGCGCCGTGGGCCTCCATGCCGACCGCATCGATCACCGAGTCGGGGCCGCGCCCGTTCGTCATCTCCCGGATCGCGTCACCGACCTTCTTCGTGTTCTTGCCGTCGATCACCTCGATGCCATTCTCGCGTCCGCGCCGGATGCGATCCGGGACGATCTCGACGGCGATCACCCGGTGGCCGCGGTGCTTGGCGATCCGGGCGGACATGTCCCCGATCGGCCCGAGGCCGAGCACGGCAACGGTCCCGCCCTCGGGAATCTGCGCGTACTCGACGGCCTGCCAAGCGGTCGGCAGCACGTCGGAGAGGTAGACGAAGCGGTCATCGGGCAGCGCGGCGCCTTCCTCCGGTATTTTGATGTGGGTGTACTGCGCCTGCGGCACGCGCAAATACTCCGCCTGCCCGCCGGCAACCTGCCCGTAGAGCTTGGTGTAGCCGAAGAGCGCGGCGCCCTTGTCGTGCTTGTGCACCTGGGTCGTCTCGCACTGGCTCTGCAGGCCTCGCTCACACATAAAGCAGTGGCCGCAGGCGACGTTGAAGGGGATCACCACGCGGTCGCCCGGCTTGATCTCGGTGACCGTGCTGCCGACTTCCTCGACGATGCCCATGGGTTCGTGCCCCAGGATGTCTCCCTCCTCGAGGAACGCGCCGAGCAGTTCGTAGAGATGCAGGTCGGAGCCGCAGAGGCCAGTGCTGGTGATGCGAATGATCGCGTCGGTCGGCTCCTTGATGGTCGGATCGGGGACCGTATCGACGCGAACGTCGCGCTTGCCGTGCCAAGTGAGTGCCTTCATGCCATGTCCTTCAGATGGGCCGTACCTGCCTGCACTGTCCGGGGACCGAATGCAGGTTCCATGCCACATCCGGGTGCGGTACCATGGCGATCGTCTGCTCACGCCCTTCCCCTTGAGGACGTGCCATGATCGACGAATCCACCCGACCGCCACTCGACGCGATCTCCGACGCCTACGTGCGGCTCGCCTTTCGGATGGAGCCGCACATCGAGGGTCTGATCGACGCCTACAATGGTCCCGTAACCATGAAGGAGCATGCCGAAGCCTCGCCCGCCACACCGGCGGAACTGGTGCGCGAGGCGGACGTGTTGCTGGAGCGGATCGCGACGGACGAGGAGCTTGCGCCTTCCCGCGTCGACTACCTCACCGCGCAGGTTACGGCGCTGGCGACGCTCGCCCGGAAGCTGACGGGCAAGGAGATCGCCTACGTCGATGAGGTTCGCCAGCTTTTCGACGTCGAGGCCGTGCGTGTGCCGGACGACGCCTACGCCGCTGCGATCACCACCCTCGACGAGGCGCTGCCTAGCGAGGGACCGGTACCGGCGCGACTGCAGCGCTGGAAGACCCAGTTCGAGCTCACCACCGAGCAGGCGCGACTGGCGGTCGAGACGATTCTGGACGAGGTCCGCACCCGCACCGCCAAGATGGTCAGCCTGCCGGAGGGGGAGGCGGTCGAGATCGCGTTCGTCAGTGACAAGCCGTGGAACGGGTACAACTGGTATCTCGGCGACGCGCGCTCGCTGGTTGAGATCAATACCGATCTGCCAATCCGCGCCAACGCGCTGCTCGACCTGATGACCCACGAGGGGTACCCGGGTCACCACACCGAGCATGCGCTCAAGGAGGTCCGTCTCTACCACGAGAAGGGCTATGGCGAGCACAGCATCCAGTTGATCAACACGCCGGAGTGCGTGATCTCCGAGGGAATCGCGACGCTGGCACAATCGATGATCTTCGGCGTGGAGGAGGGCACCAGATGGCAGGCCGAGCATGTTTGGGGTCCCTTCGGTATCGACGCTGATCCTGCCCGGGAGGCGCGGATCATCGACGCACAGTGGGTGCTGCGGTCGGTCGGCGGTAACGCCGCGTTGCTGATGTACCAGGAGGGGCGTCCGGAGGAGGATGTGGTTCGCTACCTGATGGAGTACGGGCTCGCGACCGAGGAGGAGGCACGGCACCGGGTGCAGTTCATCGCCGACCCGCTCTGGCGGCCCTACATTTTCACCTACCATGTCGGTCGAGATCTGCTGGCACGCTGGCTCGACGAGGCGGAGGTGAACGGCGAGACGCGGGAATCACGCTTCATGCGGCTGCTGGAAGAGCAGTTCACGCCGGGCGCCATCGCCCGCGACCTCGGGTAGTCAGAGCGCTCTCGGTGGGTGGCGGTGGCTGGCTTGGCATTTCGGCCAAGCGTCGTCCGGCCGCATGGAGCAATCTCCTTCTGTACGGCGGCGAGGGCTCAACTCCTGGCGTCCTTTATGATCGGATCGAGCCAACTTGCTCGACCGTCGCTTCGCACCGCGCAACGAGACGCTCATGCCGGAAACGATCCTCGACCGTACGCCACCGCCCGCCGACAGGCGCATCTCGTGGGGCGACGGTCGGTTGCAGTTCGCCGACTTGCGCCGCCCTGAAGGCGACGGGCCGCACCTGGCGGCGATCGCCATCCACGGCGGCTTCTGGCGCAATCGCTACTCCCTCGACTACATGGGGCACCTCTGTGCAGCACTGACCGCGCAGGGAGTCGTCACCTGGAACATCGAGTATCGCCGAGTCGGCGACCCAGGCGGTGGCTGGGCGGGGACCTTCCAGGATGTCGTCGCCGCCTCGCGCTACCTCTTCAGCCATGCCGAGGAGTTCAGCGTGGATCGGGAGCGCATCATCGTGCTCGGGCACTCCGCCGGCGGACACCTCGTGAGCTGGCTGGCGAGCCTCGGCAACGTGCCGTCGGACAGCGAGATCGCCGCTGATCCCCTCCCGCTCGCGGCGGCGATCCCGATCGCCGGCGTGCTCGACCTCGCACGCTGCTGGGAGCTCCACCTGAGCGACGATGCCGTGGTGGATTTTCTCGGCGGCACGCCGGGGGAGGTTCTGGAGCGCTATGCCGCCGCCTCGCCGATCGTGCTGGTGCCGCCGTCAGTTCCATCGCTCATCATCCACGGTCAGTACGACGAGAACGTGCCGATCGAGCTCAGCGAGAGGTACCACGCGGCATTGCTGGCGGCCGGGGCGCTGTCGGCGATGCCGCTGCTGCCGCGGGTCGATCATTTCGACGTCGTCGACCCCGAATCGCGGGCTTGGCCGACGATTGCGCGGGCGATCGGCAGCCTGTTTGACTGAACCTGCATCGATTGCCGCAGCCAGAACG
>DASYWL010000094.1:0-3668 GCA_035936055.1 Thermomicrobiales bacterium | reverse complement strand
GTCTTCCTGGCCATCGGCCAGATCTTCGGCGCCTTTGTTCTCGCGATCTCACCCCTCGAGCCCGCCCGCATACGGCTCCGCTGGGTAGCAGCCGGCTTCCTCGTCTTCGGCGTCGGCGCACTGGCCTACGGTTATCTCTATCCGCTGCTCGTCGACTCGCCCCATCTGACCGCCACCATGTACGGCTCGCTCTACGTGCGGACGGTGGGCACCGCTTTGTGCGCGGCAGGACTCGCCTTGGGCAACCTCCCTCGCATCGAACGGACGATCCTGATCCTGCTCACTGCAGCGGCAATTCTCTGCGGCGCCCTCCTGGTACCACTCGCGGATCACCTGCCACCGCTGATCCGCATCTCCGGCACCACAGAGATCATCGATCACGATCCCGTCATCGATGCCACCGACCCGGCCGACCACGTCCATCTCAGCGACCTCGAGGCGCTCCTGTCCGATACGCCGAGAACGGTTCCGGGACTCACGGCCTGGCACTGGACGCTCGCGATCATCCCGCTCGTTGCAAGCCTGATCGCTGTCCTGGGTACGACGCTGCGAGCCGCGTTGCGGCCGATCGGGGCGTGGCTACTCCTCGCGCTGGCACTCCTCGCCGCCGCGCAGCTTCACTCGGTCTTCTGGCCGTCCATGTACAGCTCCATCCTCACCACGACCAGCATCCTGCGAGCCGGCACCGCCCTCATGGTCATCATTGGAGGCGTTCTCGAGCTGCGCCACATCATCCTCCAGCGCGACGCCCTCCTCGCTGCCGAACAGGAGCGAACGCAGCGACTCGAAGACCTGGCTGCACTCAAGGCGGACTTCACCTCGATCGTCGCACACGAGCTGGCGAGCCCAGTCGCGGCGATCGACACGATGTCGCAGATGATGTCGATCGACGACCTGCCCCCCGATCTGCGCCGCAAGACCGCCGAAGACATCCAAGCGGAAGCCCGCCTGCTCCAGATGCTGGTGCTCGATGTCCGCGAGTCAGCCAACATCGAGCGAGATGATTTCCGGGTCGTCCCTCGCCGATTATCACTCGACACACTCGTCTCGGAGGCCGAATCCTACGCACGGAATCTCCCGGGATCCCACCCCGTCACGATCGAACACACAGCGCACACGGATGTCCGTGGCGACCCGGACCGTATCGGCCAAGTGGTGCGCAATCTGCTGAACAACGCGGCGAAACACACGCCTGACAGCACCCCGATCATCATCCGGACCCGCCGTGAGGACAGCGATGTCGTGATCGAGGTGGCCGACCGCGGGCCTGGCATTCAGCCAGAAGACCTCGGCCGCATCTTCGAGAAGTTCGGCCGGGGGCGAGAGGCCGCACGCCGGCACGCCAGCGGCAGAGGGCTGGGGCTTTACCTCTCGCGACGCATCCTTCACGGGCACCAGACCGATCTGGAGGTCGAATCCCGGCCCGGCCACGGCACGGCGTTCCGATTCAGATTGAGGGAATTCGTATGATCCGCCTGCTGCTCGTCGATGACCACACCGCCTTTCGCGGTGCGCTGGCGTTCATGCTCGGCCGCGAGGAAGACATCGAGATCGCGGGCGAGGCAGGCAACCTCGACGAGGCGCGATCGATCCTCCAATCGACTCCTGTTGATGTCGCGCTGGTCGATCTCGACCTCAGCGGCGAGCAGGGCACGGATCTGGTCAGCAGCATGCGGTCGCGCCACCCCCAGGCTGTAGCAGTGGTGCTGACCGGGAACCCGAGACCCGAGAGCCGTGCGTCGGCCGTAGCGACCGGAGCCGTCGGGGTGCTGCACAAGTCGACATCCATCCCGAGCATCGTCGCCGCAGTTCGAACGGCAGCGGCAGGACAGCCCCTCATCAGCCCAGCCGAAGCGGTTGAGCTGCTCCGAGAAGCCGTCGCCAACCAGGCCCGGACCGACGAGGGCCGGCGCGCGCTGGAGAGTCTCACAGACCGCGAACGCGACGTGCTCCGCGCCCTCGCGACCGGGCTCGACAACCAGGCCATTGCAGATCGTCTCCACATCAGCCACGAGACGGTCCGTAGCCACATCGTGCGTATCCTGCGCAAGCTAGGCGTGGAATCCCGGCTCCAAGCCGTGCTCTTCGCCCTGCGATACGGCTTCCTCGATCCCCACGACATCGGTTGATACGCCCCCGCGATTCCCTCATTCGGAGGGCGACTCCGACCTCACCAGCCCATACGATGGTGCCTTGACCGCAACGGACGGAGGCACCACGTGACCGACCCCTGCATCCTCATCTGCAACCAACTGAACCGGCACCGGGAGGTCCTGCATGGCGCCCTGCGCGCTCAGCGCCCGCACCTGCGCGTGCACGCGGTCGCCCCTGGAGAGATCGCTGCCGGATTCGGCTGCTCCGACCCGCGCCTCATCATCTGCAGCGATCCGGCGATCATCCAGTGCACGCGCCCCGACGCGTTCATCCTGCTCTACGGCGACGACGAGAATCGCGCACACGTGGGCATCGGCGGCGCGCTGCGGACGCTCTTCGACGCCACGCTGCCGCAGCTGCTCTCCGTCATCGACGAGGTCTGGCCGGCACCGGATCACCCAAATGAGTGACCCCCATTTCACTCATCTGCGCGTTTCGCCCATCTTGCCAAATCCCTAATCTAGAGCAAAGGACAACCGACCACCCCGGCCTGCAGGTGGGGAGCGGCGAAAGCCCGAGGGAGGTGTCCGACAAAGCCCGGGCGGGCGCCCGGGGGCAACACATGGAGCGCCCACCTGGGCCACCACCGATCATCACCTCAAGGGAGTTTTCACAATGGGCAAGCTCATCGGTACCTTCACGCTCGTCCTCATGGCCCTCGGGCTGCTCGGCTCCTCCAGCGCGGCCGGCCACAGCCAACCTGGTGATGCCACCCCCACTCCGGCCACTGGCATCACCACCGAGGTCCTTGGCCAAGGCCAGCCATCAGACGTCCCGGGCATGATGCTGTGGCTGCTCCGCATCACCTTCGAACCAGGTGCCGTCGCGGCCTCGCACTCGCATCCGGGGTCCAGCGTCTTCACGATCCAGTCCGGCTCGATCACATTCATGCTGGAAGAGGGCACGGTGACCCTGCATCGCGCCGGGACAATCGCCACGCCAGCCGCCGCCGAGGAGATCAGCGCCGGCACGGAGTTCACGCTCAACGCGGGCGACACCGTCTTCTACGAATCCGACGCCGTCTTCTCTGAGGTCAATGAGGGTGACGAGCCGGCCGTCATCCTGGTCGCCAATCTGCGCGGCGAGGAGGAGCCAGCCCGAGTGCCGGCTGCGACACCGGCTGCGTAATCGGCTGTTCCTCCTGGCACACCTGGCACGACGCCCCTCGGTCATCCGGCCAAGGGGCGTTCCACGGCGTCCTCTGGTCAGTACCGCGTACGGCTTGCTCCATGATGAGCGGGAAGGCCGACAGGGTGGGGGGCTGAGACGTCGGCGCGGAGAACGGGCAGCAGGGGGGCGTCTGGGCACGTCTGGTGCGCTTCTGGAAGGGGCACTGACACACGAGCGCCCCGCGGAGGTCTGGTGCGGGGCGCTCGTGCTAAAGGAGTTGTGCCGCCGGCGGAAGCCAGGCCCTCAGGCGGATGCGACACCGCCTCGCCTTACCACCGGTCGTGGTCGCCATAATATCAAGGTACGGCGTGGCTACCGTAGCCGCCGTCGAGTCGGTGGTACTG
>DASYWL010000093.1:0-2223 GCA_035936055.1 Thermomicrobiales bacterium | reverse complement strand
AGCCCTACCGGATGCTGACCTCGCGGGCCGAGTTTCGGCTCATCCTCCGTCCAGACACCGCCGACCGGCGTCTCAGCGACACCGCCGCCAGCCACAGCCTCATCTCGACGGATCGGCATGCCGACGTTGCTGCCGAGTCTGCGCAGATCGACGCAGTGATCGCTGCGCTGGAATCGAGCTGGCTCGGAGACAACCCGCGCCATGCGCAGGCACTGACCAAGGCGGGGCTCAAGCCGGCACGCCGTTCCATGACCGCCATGGATCTCGCTCGACGACCTGGCGTGCGGCTGGAGCGCGTCATCGCTGCCCTTGAGGCGCTGGGAATGTGGAACACTCCCAGCCTCGCGCCCCACGTGCTCTCGCGCACGCAAGTCGCCGTGCAGTACAGCGCGTTCATCGACAAGGAGCAGCGCGAGGCCGAGCGGCACAAGGCCGCAGAGGACCAGGCGGTGCCGGACTCGATCGACTTCAGTTCGGTTGCTGGCATCCGCGTCGAGGCGGCACAGCGGCTTGCCGAACGCCCACCCGCAACCATCGCCCAGGCCCGGCGAACCCCCGGCGTGACGCCGACGGACATCGGGGCTCTGCTGGTACATATCCGACGCTACCATGGGGCGACTCACACCTCCCAGGCAGCGACACCGTAACGCGCTGGTGTTCGTTGCAATTCGCAGGGGCAGGGTGGATACTATCGCCTGTTGCGCTCAGATAGGGGATTTCCAGCTGTGGTGAGTTTCCGTTCATCATTCCGCCCGCGGACAGAAGCTCGCGTGCAGACTACCTACAAGGTTGTCGCGCCCGTTTCCGGCGGGTCAGTGGACCAGCGCCTGATCGACGCGCTCAAGCGCATCTGCGCTCGCAAACCGGTCGAGATTACGCTCGTCTACGTCGTCGAGGTGGAGCAGTCCATGCCACTCGACGCCGAACTTCCTGATGAAGTCAATCGGGGCGAGTCGGTCCTACGCGATGCAGCCGACCTTGTGCGATCCTCGGTTGACCCACAGATCGGCCACGTCTACACCGAGCTCTTGCAGGCCCGCTCCACCGGCTCGGCGATCGTCGACGAAGCTACCGACAAGGGTGCCGATGCGATCATGCTCGGCGCTACCCTTCGCCGGCAGTACGGTCGTCTCACGATCGGCGATACCGTCGACTACGTGCTCAAGCACGCTCCGTGCGAGGTCATCGTGATCCGCCAGGCCCTCCCTGACTGGATCGCGGAATCGATGGAGTGGCCATGAACGTCGTCGTGATGGGTAGCGGACGGGTTGGGGCGCGTGTCGCCTCGATCCTCGATCAGCACGGCCATCGAGTGACCGTGATTGACATCAACCCCGGTTCCCTCCGCCGCCTCGGCGAGAAGTTCTCCGGCGACACGATCATCGGCACGGGTATTGACGAGGATGTGCTGCGGCGTGCCGGGATCGAGGATGCCAACGTCTTCATCGCCGTAACCAACGGCGACAACCGCAACATCATGGCCGCCCAGGTCGCGCGTACCGTCTTCAACATCGAATACGTGATCGTACGGATCTACGATCCGGTCCGCGAGGACACCTATCGGCGGCTGGGGCTGCGTACGGTCTGCCCCACGACAACAATCGCGGCCATCATCATCGATCAGATCAATGATGTCCTCCCCGCGGACGAGGAGATCTAGATGTACATCATCGTCGTCGGTGGCGGCAAAGTTGGCTACTACCTGACCAAGACGCTGCTTGTTGAAGGACATGAGGTGCTGCTCATCGAGCGAAACCGGCAGAAGGTCGATGTCTTCAACGAGCGGCTCGGGTCGGTGGTGGTCGCGGGCGATGGCGCCGAGGCGTCGGTGCTCGCCGAGGCGGGCGCCCAGCGGGCCGACGTCGTCATCGCGGTGACGGGCGAGGACGAGGACAACCTTGTTGTTTGCCAAATGTCGAAGGCCAAATTCCATGTGCCGCGAGCGATCGCCCGGGTCAACAATCCGAAGAACGAAGCGCTCTTCCAGCGGCTCGGAATCGACGTGACCGTCAGTCAGACCGAACACATCCTCAACCTGATCGAGCAGCGCATCCCGGAGCAATCGTTCGTCCACCTGCTCAATCTGCAGCATGACGATCTGGCCATCGTTCAGGCCAAGATCACCGAGGACTCGCATGTGGCCAACAAGCGCGTGTCGGAGGTGCGGTTTCCCGTCAGCGGTGTGATCGCCGCGATCATTCGCGGTCCGGAGCCTGTCATGGC
>DASYWL010000092.1:0-3588 GCA_035936055.1 Thermomicrobiales bacterium | reverse complement strand
CTCGCGCTCATACACGAGATTGGAAAACGGCAAGCCATGACCCCGATTTCGACCGACCAGCCGCGAACCGACCGCAATATCGTCCTCGAGGCACGCGCCTCCCGCCGCGATCTGATCATCGGCGCCAGCGCGATGGCCGCTGGAGCGGCTCTCGGCCTCGGCGGCTCCTCCGCTGCCCAGGAAACTGGCCTGCCGCAGGGGACCGCACTCGTCGTGTCACCACGCCTGCCGCTGTGGGACGTGACCGCCGCGAGTGCCAGCGCGATTCTCGACGGATCGGCCACCAACTGGCTGCAAGTCGGCTCGCCCCTGCCCCACCCGATCCGCCGCGTCGGTGTCGATGGCATTGCCACTAATGGCATGCCAACGGAAGCGAGCGTGGCCGATTACGAGGCGCTGGTGACTGAGCTGGCGAGCAACCCGGGCACCATCGCCGTCGCTCCACTCCCGGTGCTTGACAGCCGGGTCACCGCACTGCGCATCGACGGCACCGACCCGTTCCTCGCGCTCGCGACCGAAGCCGAGCCGGTCTTCCACGTCGGCATCGCAGGAGACATGATTCCGGGGCGCAACGTGAACCTGCACATGCGCGGCTACGGTGACTTCGTCTTCCCGTGGCGGCGAGTGGCTCCCCTGTTGAGCAGCTTCGACTTCACCTTCGGCAACTTCGAGTGCGTCATCTCCGATACGATCCCCTTCCCCGAGGACACGAACGCGAACGCCCTCGACTTCGTGATGGGCTCGGCCGGGATCGATGGGCTGCATCTCGCCGGCTTCGATGCTGTCTCGCTGGCGAACAACCACTCGATCTACAACGGCAGCGGCTGGGGGTTCGACGGCTTCTACGACACCATTAACAACCTCGCCGCGGCGGGGATGCCCTGGTTCGGCGCCGGTGAGGACCTCGACCAGGCTCGCGCTCCGCATGTCGGTGAGGTCGCCGGCAAGACGATCGCGCTGATCGGCATCGACGGGGTCACGGCGAACGTCGACTACCCTGGTACGTGGATGGTGACGTCGGAGGCGGGCGCGACGGCGAGCAAGCCGGGCACCAACCCGCTCGTCGAGGAGCAGATCCTCGCCGACATCTCCAACCTGGCGGCGCAGTACGACATCGTGATCCCCTTCTTCCATATGGGCGAGCAGTACCGCTGGATGCTCTCCGAGTGGGCGATCGAGCTCTCCCGCCGCTGTGTCGATGCGGGTGCGACGACGGTGGTGACCAGCCACCCGCACGTCACGCAGGGGATGGAGTGGTACGACGGCACCCCACTCTTCTACGGCATCGGCAACTTCATCTATGACCAGATGTTCACAGTGGACACCTCGCAGGGTCACATCGTCGACCTGACGTTCCGAGGGTCGGAGATCGTCGGGTTCCGGCTGCACGGAGTGGCGATTGAGGACTTCACGCAGCCGCGGCTGCTCGGCCCGAACGAGCAGGCAGCCTTCATGGACCGTATCTGGCGCTCGAACGATTTCATCCGCGCCCGGGTTTAGTCGAACACCACCGCCCTGCCTTGGGACGTCGCCATGGGATGATGGCGTGACTCCGGGCAAGCCATGCACCACTTGGCGTTCCGGCCCGCCGAGATCCCTTACATGCCAGGCACGATCGAGCGCGACCACGGCGACCCGCCTGCACTGAACCGAGCTCACGCCTTGCTCGGTACGTCTCGCCTCATCGGCGGGCGCCAGCTTCCTCAAGAACAATGTCGACCGGGCGCCGGGATGATGCTGGAACCTCGGTGCCGTAGCCGAGACACAGCAGAACCTGCGGCCAGCCTTGGACCCTAACCAGGTCCGCCAGCCAAGGCCGCAACCGGGAGACCTGCACCGGTTGGTTCAAGTAGGATGCGTCCACGCCGTCGATTCGGGCACGCAGCAGCACCCGCGCGAGCGCCTGTCCTGCCACGAGCCAGTCCCGCATGCCGTCCCCACCGGTGCCGAGGACCATCAGCAGCGGCGCGGACATGGCCAACTCGCGATTTTTGCGGCCGGTGCTCTTCCCGAGATCGAGCCACCGGACGACCAGGGGGCCAAGTCCATACATGTACATCGAGGAGAGGCCGTCACCACGCCGGGCCGGCCGCAGCCAGTGCGCCAACTCGCTGCGGAAGCGCCGGTCAGCCCACTGGATGCGATCACCCTCATCGACGAGATCGGCAACGGCGACCCGGTGCTCGCCATCGACCGGCCACATCCAGGCGCCTTCGCGCTCAGCTGCCCTCCGGAGATCATTGACGAGACCATCAGGGAGCGCTCGATCCTGAAAGGGCTTCCGGTTGGTGCGTCGCGCCGGGATCACCAGGAAGAGCGCCGTCTCCTCGTCCGAAGGCGAAGCTGAGGCGCCGGCGCGCACGCGTGCCAGCAGGTCGGGATCACGCGAGTCGGGCAGGAGCTCGACTTCCGGGGTGATGCCGGCATGGCGCAGGGCGATCCGCAGGTGGAAGAGAGCAGCGCCGCAGGCGATCGTCAGCTCGCGGTCATCGGGATCGGCGACGGGTAACGAGCGAGCCCGATGTACCGCTCACCCCGGCATACTCCATGGTTGCTCGCGCCGAGATGGCATCGATTGCGTCCCAAGTGATGTAAGGGCTCAAGGCTGCCGCCGGGAACCACATGACCTCGTTGAGGTAGCGCAGCAGGTCCCCCTCGTCCATCTCCGGTCCATCGTCGCTAGCGACTGAGATGGCACCGAGCAGCCGCATCTCCAGCGAGCCCCGGCCGTCGACGTATCGGTCCTGCCCGATCACCGAAACACCCGGCGCCATGCCGACCTTCGCGGTCCATATGAACGCCGGCGGCTCCGTCGAGTAGTACTCCTCCGCCGTGAAGTCGAGCCAGCCGAAGGCTCCGACCCGCAACTCCCCCTCCTGCCGAAGCCGGATCGTGGTCGGGATCGGCTTGCCGACCACGCAGGACCAGCGGAGCCACCGCTGCGCGGGCTCGGGCAGCGCGGCCACATCCTCAGCGACTCGGCCGCGGCTCCGGTTGCCAGCAGATCATCGATATCTCCAGCGATATGTCGCTCGAACCCCAGCCGGACAATCCCGATCGACGATGCCGCCACAATCGCCACCGCGCCAACACTTCCGATTACGATTTTTGCTCGTTTGCCCATGGCTTGCTCATGTCCTTTTCCAGCGTCGATGGCGACGCTGCAGGCCCTACCCCACGGTCACGTCACGCCGACGGAACTGCCAGAACGCGACCGCCAGGAACGCAACGGTGTAGAGCAGCAATACGGTTGCGGCCTGCCAGACGTCCGGCATGTTCGCCCGACCACCATCGGTGTTGACGGACATCAGCGCTTCGACGTTCCTGCTAAGGAAGAGTTCGGGAAGCCGCTCCAGCACACCACCGGCGGCGGCGACCAGCGAGAGGATCTGCCCCTCGAGGAAGAGGATCGCGGTGGCGACACTGATGCCCGCCGCGCTCGACCGGGTCAGCAGCGCGACCATGAACGCCAGCGCCAGGTATGGCAGCATCGCGAACCAGCTTCATCCGATGCCGAGCAGCAGGTCGATCACGAAGCCGTCGCCCAGGGTACGATCCAAGCCCTCCGCCGCGATCACCAGTACACTG
>DASYWL010000091.1:0-7558 GCA_035936055.1 Thermomicrobiales bacterium | reverse complement strand
GGCCTTTCCCGGGTACAGTGTTCAGTCTGTCCATCGCCTTTGCTTCCACGAATTGCCTGATGCAGCGATGGATGTCCCTTGGAGCGATGGGTGACCGGTGTGTCTACCCGCTGACAGGCTCCGTAGCTGCGTATCGCTTTTGAATCGTCTCCCGCCAGCAGTTCGCGAGCGCAGGCCTGGCGGCGATCTGCAGCGCGGCTTCCACTGGTAGCTGGCCCTTGGCAGCCCGGAAGGTTTCGCGAACCGTCGGAGCATCCGCGTCCCGGTGGATCAGCGCGAGCTTGCCCTCCACCGGGGCCTCACCATTCTGTACGACGCGCGAGTACCATCCGGATCTCTCGCTGGCGATGAGTCGAGCCGGCAGGTCGCGGTGCCCACTGTGGATGCCGAGCTTGAAGCAGGGCCAGCGCGGCTGGGCGATCTCCAGCACAGCGTCGCCCCACTGCCAACGGTCGCCGATATGGATGCCGTCTTCGGTCATCCCGAAGATCGAGAGATTCTCGCCGAAGGGAGCGTCCTTGCCCTCGCCGTACCCGATCTCCGCCATCCATGCAGGAATGTGGTCGTGCGGGTAGCTGTACACCGCCTTGTCGACGCCGCCGTGTGCAACGAGGTCGCCCTGACCATCGCCCATGATATTGGTTTCGCCGACGAGCACGACGTCAGCGACGACCGGGCGCTTCCCGATGCCGCTCATCACGGAGCGGCCGGTGCGGTCGTCGACCAGTGGAGCCGGTTGGGCGACGTTGACGGCGATCAGTCTCACGCTGCACCCTCCGTCGTGCCGGGGCCGGCAGTTCCGATCGCCACACGGTCAGGATCGAGGTGTTGCTGCGCCGCACGATGCAGATCCTCGACCGTCAGCGCCTTGATGATGTCCGGGAAGCGATCGAGGTAGTCGAGGCCGTGGCCGAAGCGCTCGATCGTCTGAAGCAGCGAAGTGACGCCGCCGAGCGACTCCAGGCTGAGCGGGAGGCTGCCGACGATGTAGGTTTTCGCGTCCGCCAGCTCCGCCTCGCTGACCGGCTCGGATCGCAGGCGCCGAACCTCGCTCAGGATACCCTCCATGGTGCGATCGACGTTGCCGGGATCGACGCCGGCGCGTGCGGTCCAGAGGCTGGTGGCGATTCCGGGCGAGAGCGAGCTCGATACGTGGTAGGCAAGCCCCTGCTCGTCACGGACGATTGCGCCGAGGCGGCCCATCAGCCCGAGCTGGCCGAGGATCACGTTGGCGACGTTGAGCGCGTAGTAGTCGTCGTGACCGCGCGGCAAGGTCGGGTAGGCCATCACCAGGTTCGCCTGGCTCTTGCCGGGGATGGTGCGGTCGTCGCGGAGCAGGGATTTCGGCGCGCCCACCGGGACGGGCGGCGTGGTTACGGGCGTAGCCAGCGTCCAGTCCCCGAATGCTCTCTCGAGGTGTTCGACGGCCTCTTCGATCGATGCGACGCCGCCGGCGATTGTCACGGTGGTGACACCAGGGGAGACGTGCGCGGCGTGGTACTCGACGAGGTCCTCGCGGGTGAACTGCTCGATGGATGCTACGGTGCCGTCGAGCGGCAGTCGGGAAGGGTTGTCCTCCGGGTAGAGCAGCTCGCGCATGGCGTCCCCGGCGACCGAGCCGGTGTCGTCCTCGTCCTCTCGCAGGTTGGTGATTGCCTGCTGGCGTACCCTCTCCAGCTCGTCCTCTGGAAAGCTGGGGTGCCGGACGACGTCGCTTGCGAGCTTCAGCACGGCTGGGAGATCCTCGGAGAGGGAATGGAAATCGACGTCGATCGTACGGCGTCCTGCCCCGATATGGATCATCGCGCCGAGGCTGTCGGTCGCCTCGTTGTACTCCTCGAAGGTCCGGCTCTCGGTTCCGCGGTTGAGGGTGTCGGCCATCAGGGAGGCGATGCCAGGTCGCATGTCATGGGTGGCATTTTGCCCGGCTTCGATGCTGATCGATCCGTCGATCGCTGGGTCGCCCGGCCGTGGTTGCGCCAGCACGATCATTCCATTGGGCAGCGTCGTGCGGAAAAAGCCGTAGGAGCCGCCGGTCTCGACCCCATCGCTCAGGTACCAGGGCCGCTCGATCTCGAAGGGCCGCACGGTTTCGACCGGCATGCTGGGGTCGACCGGAAGCTCGGCACCGGCGAAGGCGCTGGCACCGTTTTTCGGCAGCTGCCAGCCGACAGTGCGCTGATCCGGCTTGAGCCAGGTCCTCGCGACGCGCTGCACGTCCTCCGGAGTGACCGCAGCAAGCTCCTCCTCCATCGTGTCGACACGCCCGGCATGGTCGACGATCTCCATCTGGCCGGTGATGAACGCCTGTGCTGTGACGGTCTCACTGGAGTAGATGTATTGCGCGCGGGTCTGCTTGCGCGCCTTGAGGAACTCCTCCTCGGAGGCCGGCTCGCTGCGGAGACGTTCCAGCTGTTCCTCAAACGTTTCCTCGATGCGCTCGGGCTCGACGCCCGGCAGCGCGGTGGCGGAGAAGGTCCACAGGTACGGGTCGATGTGCAAGCCCATACCGGAAGATGCGCCGCGGGTCATGCCGGTGGCGACGAGTGCCCGGTAGAGCCGCGACGATCGCCCCATGGCGCTGCCGCCCCCAAGTCCCATCGGCTTCGCCCCAGAGAGGATCGAATCGGCGACCAGCAGCGCGGGCATGTCCGGGTGGCTGGCGGCGGGCATGCGATAGCCCATCATCATGTAGGCGGCGGGACTCGGGCGTCTCAGGGTCACGCGGCGCTCGGCCCGCTGCGGTGGTTCCTGGGCGATCACCGGATCGATCGGCTCGCCGGCCGGGATGGCACCGAACGCTTGCTCGATGCGCTTGAGCATCTCGTCGGTCTGGAAGTCGCCGACGACGGAAATGAAGGCATTTCGCGGCGTGTAGTAGAGCTGGTAGTGGGTGTAGAGGTCGTCACGTGTGATGGCACGGAGATCGGCCTCGTGGCCGATGACCATGTGCTGATACGGGTGGGCACGGAAGGCGGCACCCATCATCTCCTCGGCGAGGTGGTAGGTCGGCCGGTTCTCGGCGCCCTGCCGCTCGTTGAGGATAACGGTGCGCTCGCTCTCCGTCTCAGCGGCATCGAAGAGTGAGTTGCGCATTCGGTCGGATTCGATCTTCAGGGAGAGATCGATCGCATCGGCGGGAAGCGTCTCGAAGTAGGCCGTCCAGTCCATCGAGGTCATCGCGTTGAGGGTGCCCCCGTGGCGCGAGACCTCCCGGAAGATCGCGCCTTTCTCGAGCGACGGCGTGCCCTTGAATTGCATGTGCTCGACCCAGTGTGACAGGCCGGTCCGGCCCGGCTGCTCATTCCGGCTGCCGACGCGATACCAGACCCAGAACGAGGTGAGCGGCGCGCCGTGATCCTCGCGAAGGAAGACGGTCAGGCCGTTGTCGAGGGTGCGGGACACCAGCGGGGTGACCCCTTGCACAGGAGTACTCATGCGCGGCTTCTGCTTTCCGTTGCTGTGGGCGCCGGGCGAACCGGCGCGACGATGACCGTCAGCGGGCAGCCGACGATCGGTAATCCCTGCTGGTGAGGATACTCGACAGAGCCACTCGCGCCTTGGGCGATGCACATGCCGGCGGCGACGGCAGCTCAGGACAGACAAGGGGAGGGGCGGTCCCGACCGGGACCACCCCTCCGTGCCGATCTCTCGGTTGGCTGGTTTACCCAACCGGCGTCGGTGTCGCTTCAGGATCCTCCTCTGCCAGGCCCTCGGCGAAGAAGACGGAGAACTGCGTCTGGTTCCCGTCCACGGTCGGTGCCAGGTAAACGATACCGGCGTCGCCCGATTCGTTAACCTCCTGCAGGCCAAGCACCAACTCGCCGTCGGCATTGATCTGGCCCTCGAGAGGGGTGCAGGCGACCGGCATCGCGCCGTCATCCGAGTAGGCAACCAGCGAGTACTCGCTGTCCATCAACTCTTGAAGCGTGAAGTCGATCGTGCCGGTGGACGTCTCGGCGAGAATTACCTCGGCGTCCTCATCTGGACCGAGCTCCGGCCCAATGAGGTCGGGCAGCTCGACCACGGTCTCACCCAGTTCGCCCGGCGGCGGGCAGGTGCCCATGACGATGGCGAGCGGGCGGCCCTCCGGTGCCGGTGTCGGGGTGGGAGGCGGGACAGTCGCCGTCGGCACGACAGTCGCTGTCGGTGCCGTCTGGACGTTGGTGAACAGGACTGACGCCTCGGTCGCCGGCTCGATCGCGACCTCATGGGTCTCACCCTGAAGTGGTGCGTATCCCTCCGGGACCGTCGCCAGGTCCTCCGTGGCGAAGATCGTGGTGCCAACCGTCACGGTGACGTAACAGGGGGCATTGGCCTCGGTGACGCAGCTGCCGATCACGTTGCCGTCCCCGTCAGTCACGGTGACCGAGACGCCAGCGAACTGCTCGCAACCGGCAGGAACCGTACCGACCGTCACGAAGTCCTGAAGTGCCGACTGACCGGGATCGTTCTGGCACAGCAGCTTGTAAATCGGGAGGTCGAAGGTCTCGGGCGCCGCGGTCGGTGTCGGCTGACCCTGCTGGCCCTGTGGAATGATGTACCAGTCGCAGACCACGTTGGTGCTGGCGGGCAGGAAGAACTGTACGCCGCCCTGAATGGAGCTGACCTCGATAGGTGACAGGTCGCTGGTTTCGCCCACACCAGATGAGCAGTAGACGAAGCGCTCGGTGAACTCGCCCGGGGCGCCGCCGGTGATGGTGAAGGTACCCTGATTCAGGTTGGCAAACCCGACGTTGCCGTTCTCGTTGGTCGTGCCCTCATACGTCGCGCCGGTATCCTGGTTCACGAAGGTGAACGGCAGGCCAGCCTCGACGGGGTTGTCGTGGCAAGCATTGAAGTAGTCCGTGCCCTCGTAGCCCTCCGGGCACACGCGGGCATGCACTTCGATTGAGCTCTCGGCGGTCGGCTCCGCCGCTTCAGTTGCCGTTGGTGTCGGCCCCTGCCCGATCGGGATCCAGTACCAGTCGCAGATTACGTTGGTGTCGGCCGGCAGGTAGAACTGGATGCCGCCGGTCACGTATTCCACGTTTACCTGCTCGCGGTTTGGGTTTTCCTCCGTGCCGATGGCACAGTAGGCAAAGGTCTCGGTGAACTCGCCCGGAGGCCCCCCCGTGATCGTGTACGTGCCCGCGCTCAGGTTGGCGAAGCCCACGTCGCCGTTCGCGTTCGTCGCACCCTGATACGTCTCGCCCGTATCCACGTTCGTGAATGTGAACTCATAGCCCGAACCAAGCACGTTGTCGTGACAGTCCTCGAAGAAATTCTCGCCTTCGTACCCTTCGGGACAAATGCGGTTGTGAACCTCGATGGAGCTGTCACCAGTCTGGGTCGCGGCAGGCTGCGCTGTGAGCAGCATGGCCAGCAACCCAAGTAGCAAACCTGTGGCGCTCATGAGACGCGCCAAGTATGACGACGACATGTCGGTACACCTCCTTGTTGGTGCGTTGAGCCGGATCGTTTCCGGCTGCCGCTAGGGTCAATGCGCCACGGGCAATCGCGATTGTCGCGCGATGGCGCTAACACACGTGGCCCGCAAGAGGGGTTCCACGAACGTGCTCCGGCCGGGGGACGCCCCCGGGTACAATGAACGGCAGTAACCGTTTTGGTGCGGTTGCCGCCTGGCCCGTAGTGACGGCGCCGAGCCAAAGCGTTGTTGTTGACCCCGTGAGGAGTGCTGCATGGCCCAGATATCCCCAGAGCCGCTCTACGACCACGATCTCGCACACAGGGCAATCGATTTCCTCCACACAGGGAACCGGCGGCTCTTCCCGTTCACGGAGAAGATGGACGCCGTCCGCCTCGAGGCGTTCAAGCGGGACCTGCGCGATGGTCTGGCCGAGGTGCTGGACAGCGGCAGCGCCCGAAAGACGTCTGCCACGGGGTTTGTCACCAACGGTGGGTATCGGCTTCGCGGAATCGTCCACGAGTGGCGTCAGGCCGGCGGCGGCTGGCCCGCCGGTGCGGACCCGGACGCGCTGGACACGGTATTGACCCCGCTCGATGACGACGACCCGGAGGACAACTTGGAACTGGAGGCGGCGCTCGTCGAGGATGAGCTCAACGACTGGCGCGGCTGGAACCAAGGCTGAACACGAGGGCGGGAGGGAAACGCGAACAGAGCACTACTCAGCGGCATAATGACGGCGTGTATTGCTGGATCCGGGCATGACGACCGGGGCAAGGTAATCGATCAGATGGAGGGGGTAGCGTTCTCGCTACCCCCTCGCACGCACGAGCGTCGATCACGCTTGCGAGCCTATGCCGCGGGGATATCGTACCAGTCGCAGAGGACGTCGTCACCCCGGAAGACATTGATCTCAATGCCGCCCGCATCGTCCCGCTCGACGTAGTCGAACGGTACGCGATTGCTGGCGTCATCCGAGCAGTAGACGACGAACACCGCGGTGTTGAGGTCGTTCGGGAACTGCTCCAGCACGTCCACACTGCCACCGACGACGATATTGTCGATCGTGAGCACGCCCTGCGCGTTGGTGGTGATGTCGGTCAGCAGGAGCCCCTCGGGCCCGAGGACGTCGAAGGCCACGCCCTCGGCGCGGGTGTCGTGGCAGTCCTGGAAGTACTGCTGACCCTCGTACCCCGGCGGGCACACGGCCTTGTGGATCGTGAGCGTGCCAGGCTCGTCCCCGTCGTCGCCGTCGCCAGGACCCGACTCGGGGATGTTGTACCAGTCGCAGATGATGTCGGTGCCAGCGGGGACATCGATCTGAACGCCATTGTCGGTTGCCGTCACCGGCACACTCTGGTTCACGTCCTCCGCGAGCGAGCAGAAGACGTTGTAGTAGAGGAACTCGCCCTGGCCCGCCTCGCGGACGGTGTAGGTTCCCGCATTGAGCTGGTAGAACAGCGTGTTGCCGTCGGCACCAGTGGTGGCCGAGAGATTGCCGAGCGAGAAGGTGCGGTTGGTCTTCGGCGTGTCGTGGCAGACCTCGAAGGGCTGGTTGCCGGTGTAGCCCGGCGGGCAGAGCCGCGCGTGGATGGTGATGGATGATCCTTCACCGTCCGGGGCATCACCCGGATCCCCGCGGAGGTTGTAGGGGATGTTGTACCAGTCGCAGACGATGTCGCTGCCGCCCGGCACGTCGAGGGAGATGCCGCCGGGGACGTAGGTGAATGACGCGTTCTGCTCGAGCTGTTCGGCATACGAGCAGAAGACGACCGACTCGGCCGCATCGCCAGGGATGCTCTCGGTGATGGTGTAGGTGCCGCCCAGCAGCTCGACGAAGCTCACGCTGCCGTCAGCGCCCGTGCTGGCGCGGAGGCTGCCGAGCTCGAAGACGATGCCATCCTGGGGCGTGTCGTGGCAGTCCTGGAAGTAGTTGTTGTCGCTGTAGCCGGTGGGGCAGAGTCGCTTGTGGATTTCCACCGAGGCCGTGCCGCTTTGGGTACCGGCGTCCTGCGCGGTCGCCGCGGAGGTCATGAGCATCGGGGCGAACAGGGTTGCGAAGAGAACCAAGTAGCCAAGTACTCGGCCCCATGTTGAGTTGTGAACTGGCATTACCGTTCCTCCATGGGTCCGTGTGTATCGGTAGTGTGC
>DASYWL010000090.1:0-2780 GCA_035936055.1 Thermomicrobiales bacterium | reverse complement strand
AAATGGTACTCGACCGCGCCGTTGTCGCAGAGCACCTCAAAGCGGGAGGTGAAGGGGTAGCTCTCGGGCATCATCGAGCCACCCTCGATCGTCGCCGACGTTCCCGAGCCGTAGATCACGAGTACCTGGGCATGATCGACGGCTTCGTTGGCAGGGTTGAAGTCGCCACGTGCGAACGCGTCGTCCGGTTTGCCGAGCACCCAGTTGGCGGCGTCGAAATCATGGATCAGCATGTCATGCAGCGAGCCTCCTGTGAGATGACCGCGCGGACCGGCGTCCATCCAGTTGAGGGCCGGCTGGCGGCGCACGGCATTGACGTACATGGGCGTGCCTAACTCGCCGCTGTCGACGATGCGCTTGAGCTCCACATACTCTGGCCAGAACCGCAGGACGTGGGCAACCATCACGACCCGATTGCTGGTCTCCGCCGCTCGCACGATCGCCTCGGCGTCCGCCATCGTCAGCGCGAGCGGCTTCTCCAGCAGAACGTGCTTGCCGGCCCGCAGCGCGGCCTCGGTCGCTTCACGGTGCTGGGGCGTTGGCAGGCAGATGTCGACGGCGTCGATGGAGTCGTCGGCGAGGGTCCGCTCGATATCTTCGGTCCACTCACAGCCGAGCTCGCTGGCGAGAGGCTCGGCGCGCCTGGCGCTCGTGGCGCAGATCGTTGCGACCTCGACACCGTCCATCGTTCCGTAGGCGCGGGCGTGGGTGCTGCCCATGAACCCGGCTCCCAGCACCGCGATGCGCAATGCAGTCATGTTTTTCCCCTGATTCTGGAATGCCTGTGGAGTGGACAACCTTGCTGTCATTTCGACCAAAGCTGTGCCAGCTGTGGAATGGAGAAATCTCAACCGCGTGCACGAACCGGAGCCCCAGCCCAGGCGCCGCATTGAATTCCATCTCGCCACACGGCGTACGCGTGCATTTCAACTTAACGCGCTGGATGGTCCCGGATACTCTATTGGAGCTGAGATTCGGGCAGGTGCTGGCGGATGAACGCCAGCGAGGTCTTCATCGCTTCGTTGACCTGCTCCAATGGCGGCCACGGCTCTCCCTGGAACTCGAGCTCGACTGAGACCGGCCCGGTGAAGCCGACGTCCGCCAGCGTTTTGAAGATCGGCGCGAAGTCGACGTTGCCGGTGCCAATCGCCGGAAAGTTCCACTCCTTGTCGCCCCCAGCCTTGTCCTTGACATGGAGGTGGTTGACATACTTCGCAGCGGCCCTGATGTCCTCCTCCGGGCGGACGTCGCCGTAGAAGATCACGTTTGCGGTGTCGTAATTGATGCCGACGTTGGGTTTGCTGATCGCCTCGACCAGCTCGGCCGCCTTGGCGCCGGTGCTCGAGAGCCCGCCGTGGGTTTCGATGCAGATGCTGATACCTGCATCGGCCGCCTCGTCGGCGAGTGGGGCGAAGCGCTCGAGGAACTCGCGGCGCTGGTCCTCGATCGATCCTTGGGAAGAGTCGTCGTGTCCCCCAGTGCTGGTGGTGACGTAGGGGATGTCGAGCTGGCTGGCAATGTGTAGGGCCTTGCGGAAGGCGACGGCTCCCTCGTCAGAGGCGAGGTCAGAGTGGCCGCTCATGCTGAGCGCCGTGAGACCGGCACCATCGACCTGCTTTCGGACTTGGTCGAGCTCGGAGTCACTGGCGTCACGGCTGACGTGTTCGGTCCAGCCCGGGACCGAACTGAGCTCGACGCTGGTGAAGCCGGCAGCGGCGATGCCTGCGAGAGCTTCTTCGAGCGAGTAGCTGTGGTAGCTGTTGGTGGAAACGGCGAGTCGATCGGCCATTACAGGTTTGATCCTTTCGGCAATTCGTCATCGAACCATGTGCGACCCGGATAGAGCTCTATGTACTCGACGGCGATGCCATCCTCCATGGTGAAGGCCGTGCGCCCGAACGGAGGGTCGCCCGGTTCGAAGGGGTGCAGCGCGATCTCCTTGCCGGCGATCGCCGCGTCGAGGTCGTCGACGGTGTAGCAGATATGCGGTTCCTGCCGAACTGTCGGGTCGACCGGTGAGTCGGGCGCGTACCGGAGCCATTCGATGTGCTGTGGGTGGTGGGCCGGGTTGGTCACCCAGCAGCGGGTGCTCTCTACCCACGACTCGCCCGGCAGGGGCGTCTTTTGGTCCGGTGCCGGCAAGCCGATATGGTGAAACGTCTTGTTCACGGCCCCTCCAAGCAGGTATTCGCCAGCGAACCGAAACCCAATCGCGAGAGTGACTCCGTGAGGGTATCGTCCTTTCCAGCGTGGCGACGACCGAGCAGGTTGGGTACAGCCAATGGAACGGGCGGACACCGTTTAGGGTCCGCCCCTACGAGATGCCTTCCTACCCCAGCTCGTCCTTGGTGAACCCGGCACCATCCGGCATGTCGATCGCCGCGAAGGTCTCGTTCAGTTCGTAGGTGCGAGCGTCCTCCTTGACCTGCTCGACGTCGAAGTCGTTCGCGCCGGCGACGTAGTCGTTCTTGCAGACGTCCTCAGCGTTGATCTGGGTCTCGACCTGCCCGAGCTCGTGGATCGTGTCGAAGTAGGCCTGCCACGAGTCGAGATCGTGGTAGCCCCAGCCCTCGCGCTCCTCGAAGTCACCACGGAAGATCTGCGCGTTCTGCCACATCGATTCGACGCCGACCGACATCTCGTCGAAGGTTTCCTGCAGCGCCGGGCCGATCTCCGGCTGGCTGACTACGATCTGCGCCGCCGCGAGCGGGTTCCAGTAGGCAAACTCCAAGCCCATCGCCCAGCCCTTTAGGTAGTTGGTGTAGAGGTCGGTCAGGGAG
>DASYWL010000089.1:0-7978 GCA_035936055.1 Thermomicrobiales bacterium | reverse complement strand
GATCTCGCTCGGCAGCATCAACATCGATTTCCA
The DNA here is from genome assembly GCA_035936055.1 of Thermomicrobiales bacterium. Lineage (GTDB taxonomy): Bacteria > Chloroflexota > Chloroflexia > Thermomicrobiales > UBA6265 > JACCVC01. Next base: position 7,945 of record DASYWL010000089.1, on the reverse strand, counting down.
GATGCGCACAGATCGCTGGCCGGAGGCCGGCGAGACGCTGCTCGCCGGCAATTTCCTGATGACCACGGGCGGCAAGGCGGCCAACGTGGCGGTGCTGGGGCGCAGGCTGGGCGGGGAAGTCACGCTCATCGGGCACGTTGGCAACGACCCGCTCGCCGATGTTGTCCTGGACCAGCTCGGCGAGGACGGGATCGGCCTCGCGCATGTCACCCGGCTGCCGGAGACTCCGACAGCGGTGTCGACGATCTTCGTGCGGCCGGACGGCAACAAGACGATCATCCTTGCATCCAATGCGAACCTGGCATGGGACGAGGAGCGGGACGCCGAAACCGTCCGCGAGGTGATCGCTTCAGCGCCGGATGGCTCGGTGCTCGTCACGGACCTGGAGATCCCGATCGGGATCGTCCGGTGCGCAATGGAGGCCGCGCATGACCGGTCATTTCCGGTCGTTCTGGACCCGTCGCCCGCCGACCAGTTCGCCGACACGCTCGGCGTGCTCACGAGCGTGCTGGTGCCCAGTACGTCGGAAGCCGGGACGCTGACAGGCGTTGCCGTCGACTCGCTGAACGCTGCCGAGCGTGCCGGCCGGGCCCTGGTCGACCGTGGCACGCCGGTGGTCTGCCAGAAGCTCCTCAATGGCGGGTGCCTTGTCGTGACCCGTGCTAGCTCGGAGTATATTCCGTCGATCCCGGTCGATGTCGTCGACAAGACCGGCGCGGGCGATGCCTTCGCCAGTGGTATGGGCGTGGGTCTGCTGGAGGGCAAGGCTGTGGCAGCGGCAGCGACGATGGGGGTTGCCGCCTCAAGCCTGGCGGTGACGGCATACGGCTCGCGGGAGTCCTATCCATCACGAAAGAGATTGGACGAGATGGCACGGCGCGTCACCGAAGCGCGCGAGGAGCGAACGAGGCAGACATGAGTGACTGGGCCTTCGCCTATGATGAGTTCGACCCTGAGAGGGAGCGCCAGCGCGAGGCGCTCTTTACGCTCGCCAACGGGTACATGGGCACCCGCGCCGCGGTGACACACGCACGGGCCGATGATGTGCACTACCCCGGGACCTATCTCGCCGGGATATACAACCGTGCCCAGAGTGAGATCGAAGGCCAGATAGTCAATCTTGAAACGATGCCGAATGCCCCGAACTGGCTACAGCTCACTTGGCGCATCGATGACGGCGAGTGGTTCGACCTGCGCGAGGTCACGATCGACCATTACCGCGAGGAACTGGACATCCGGCGCGGTGTCCTCACGCGGGAGTTCACGGTCGAGGATGATGCCAGGCGCCGAACACAGGTTCGCGAGCGCCGTTTCGTGCACATCCGGCACTGCCACCTGGCAGGGCTCGAGATGACGATCCACCCCGAGAACTGGTCGGGCCGGCTCGAGGTCAGCTGGGCGATCGACGGACGGGTCGAGAACGCGCTCGTGGAGAGCGACCGGCAGCTCAATGCCGATCACCTGCGTCCGGTTGACAGCGGCGCCTGCGACGACGAGGTGCTCTGGCTGAAGACCGAAACGACCGAGTCGCGCATCAAGATCGACGTCACCACCCGCACGCGACTCCGGCTGAACGATGCGCGAACACGGCATGAGGCCGAGCTGCACAGCGAGCCGGGCTTCATCGGGCAGGCCACGACCCTGGATGTCAACGAGGGCGACACCATCACGGTGGAGAAGGTCGCCGCCATCTTCACCTCGCGCGACCCGGCCATCTCCGAGAGCGGTCACGCGGCGCGGCGTGCGATCGCGGACGCGCCCGACTTCGAGATGCTGCTGCAATCCCACGTCGAGGCGTGGCACCTGCTGTGGGGTCGCTGCGACATCGCAATGGAGGACGGGACCAACGACGCACAGATGATCGTACGGCTTCACCTCTTCCACGTGCTGCAGACGGCATCGGTCCACACCCGGTACATCGATACTGGCCTGCTCGCCCGTGGGCTGAGCGGCGAGGCGTACCATGGGCACATCTTCTGGGACGAGCTGATGGTGCTGCCGTACCTCAATCTGCACTTCCCGAGCATCAGCCGGACCTTGCTGCAGTATCGGTTCCTTCGGCTGGGGGAGGCTCGCCGCCGGGCCAAGGATGCTGGCTACGCCGGTGCGATGTACCCATGGCAGAGCGGCAGCACCGGCCAGGAGACGACGCCGCCGTTCTACCCGAACCCGCGAACGGGAGGATGGATGCGGGATTACACGCCGCTCCAGCGCCACATCGGCGCGGTGATCGCCTACAACGCCTGGCACTATGTCGAGGTCACCGACGACCGGGAGTATCTCATCACGGAGGGCGCCGAGATGCTGCTGGAGATCGCGCGGTTCTGGTCGTCGATCGCAACGTTCAACCCAGAGCATGAGCGGTACGAGATCCACGGGGTGATGGGGCCCGACGAGTTCCATTCGGGCTATCCATGGTCGGACGAGCCCGGCCTCTCCAACAACACCTACACCAACGTCATGGCCGTGCGGACGCTGCGGACCGCGCTCGCCGCCCTCGAGCGACTGCCAGCGTGGCGGCGCGACGAGCTCCGGCAGACGCTCGATCTCGGCGACAACGAACTGGAGCGGTGGCGAGACATCGCGCACCGGATGCGGATTATCTTTCTGGAGAGCGGCGAGCTGGCGCAATTCGAGCACTACGAGCGCCTCGAGGAGCTGGACTGGAACACCTATCGGGAGAAGTACGGAGACCTGCAGCGGCTGGACTACATCCTCGACGCGGAGGGCGACACCCCAAACCGGTACCGCATCGCCAAGCAGCCCGATGTGCTGATGCTCTTCTACGTTCTGGCCCGGGAAGAGCTCGAGCACATCATGGCGGATCTCGGCTACGAGTTTGACGACAAGATCTATCGGCGGACGGTCAAGTACTACACGAAGCGGAGCTCCAGAGGTTCGACCCTCAGCCGGGTGGTCGAGGCGGAGATCATGGCTGGGCTCGACGGGTCGGCGTCGTGGCAGTGCCTGCAGGCGGCGCTGCAGAGCGATGTCGGTGATATCCAGGGCGGTTCGACCGGCGAGGGCATTCACCTTGGTGCGATGGGCGGGACGATTGCGATCATCGAGCGCCGCTACACCGGTCTCGACGCAAGTGGCGATGTCCTTCACTTCAACCCTGCCCTGCCTGACGAGCTGCAGCGGCTCTCAATGCAGCTGGTCTACCGTGAGCAGTGGATCGACGTCGAGCTGTCGCAGCGCCGTCTGAAACTCACCACCGACACGGAAGCGACGCAGCCGGTCACGGTGGCGATGGGCGCCCGAAGCCAGCAGCTGACGCCGGCAACACCGATCGACTGGCCGTGGTGAGACTCCACGGAGGCTCCTCGACCGGCTTGGGGATCATGCGACAATAGCCGCAGAACGACCGGGACTGAATCCGGACGGCGCTTCAGTGGCTGCCGGACCGATGGTGACAAGGGGTGAGCGACGGTGCGTATCACGGTGGTGGGAGCAGGCGCCATGGGGACCCTCATGGCCGCGCGATTGTCGAGCGCGATGGCGTCCGGCACGGGCGGTGCAGTCTCGGAACGTCCGGAGCGCGTGATCCTCTACGGCCGGCCCTCACCCCATCTTGAAGCGATCCAGCGAGACGGCGTGCGGCTCACCGAGCGAGACGGCACCACCCACACGATCCCGGTACAGGTGACAACCGAACCGGCCGATGTCGCCGGGAGTGAGCTGATCATCGTGCTGGTGAAGAGCTGGGCGACGGCGGAGTCGGTCAAGCCGCTCAGGTCGCACCTGACCCGCGATGCGGTCGTGCTGACGCTGCAGAACGGCCTCGGGAACGCTGCGCAGCTCCGCTCGGCCCTGCTCCACGACGGTGTGCGGCCCCATGTCTGGCTCGGCGTGACGACGCAGGCGGCGCTGCGCACGGAGCCCGGCTGCGTGACACACTCGGGCGAGGGCATCACGGTGATCGGGCGCAGGTCGAGCGAGGTCAACACACGCCTGCAGGAGATCGCCGCCACCCTCACCAGCGCGGGCATCCCCACCACCGCTGTGGACGACATCCACCGCTGGGTCTGGCGCAAGCTGGCGGTCAACGCGGCGATCAACCCGGTCACGGCGCTGGCCGACGTGCCGAACTGCGCCGTGCGTAAAAACCACGATCTGCAGAACGCCTGCCGGCTGCTGGCGAGCGAGGCGGCAGCGGTGGCATCGGCGCGCGGGCTGGCGCTGGACGAGCAGCAGGTGATGGACGCCGTCAACGATGTCGCGGAGGCAACCGGAGACAACCGCTCGTCGATGCTCATCGACCTCGAGAACGGATTGCGCACGGAGATCGACGCGATCAACGGCGCGATCGTCAAGGAGGCGCACCGGCGCGGCATCCCCGCGCCGGCGAACCAGCTGATGGTATCGCTGATCCGGGCGCGGGCGTCGCGGCAGGAGCGCCAAGGCCGGGATTGACGGTAATGAGCGAGACGATCGCGCAAACCACCAGCACGACCGAGACCCGGCTTCCGGCATGGAAACTGTGGCTGCTGGCGGCACGCCCGAAGACGCTTCCGGCGGCGGTCGCACCAGTGGTGGTCGGATCGGCGATCGCCATCCACGAGGGCAGGTTCCATGCGCTGGCGGCACTCATGGCGCTGTTGACCGCCCTGCTGCTGCAGATCGCTGCGAACTTCGCCAACGACGCACTCGACTTCAAGCGCGGCGCGGACCCCGTGGAGCGCATGGGCCCAACCCGTGTGACCTCCGCTGGACTGCTATCGCACCGGGCGGTGCTGGTCGCAACCGGCATCGCGCTGGCCCTGGCGGCGCTGACAGGGCTCTACCTTGTCGCACGCGGCGGGTGGCCGCTGCTGCTGCTGGGCATTGCCGCCATCGTCTGCGCGGTGGCGTACACCGGTGGGCCGTTCCCCCTTGGGTATCTTGGCCTCGGAGAGGTCTTCGTCTTCCTCTTCTTCGGGCTTGCCGCAGTGACGGGCACGGCCTACGCCCAGACGCTGGAGCTGACCCCGCTCTCGCTGGCGGCATCGGTGCCGGTCGGGGCACTGGCCGTCGCGATCCTGGTGGTCAACAATCTCCGGGACCTGCCGACGGACGCGGCCACCGGCAAGCGGACTGTGGCGGTGCGGATCGGGCCAGAGCGGACGCGGGCCGAATACCGTGTGATGCTGGTGATCGCGCTGGCCAGCCCGGTGGCCTTCTGGCTGGCCGGATGGCTGACCTGGTGGTGGCTGCTGACGCTCGGGAGTTGGCCGCTCGCGTGGTGGCTCTGGCATGAAATCGAGCGCCAGCGAAGCCGGGCACTGAACCTCACGCTGGCAGCGACGGCGCGCATGCAGCTGGTCTACAGTGTGCTGCTGGCGGCGGCGCTGGTTCTCAGCTGACGCACGATTGCGGCCTCTGGGCGATCGCCAGGCGGGCACGAGAGCTTGCCCCGTGAAAGCCCCGGAGGCGAATGAATCCACTCCTATGACATTGAACGGGCGAATCGCGCATCCCAGACGCAAGGACGCGAACATGATGGTGAATCAGACGCAGGAACAGGAATCGAGCGCACAGGACGCCGACTCACCGGTGCGACGGGGGGCGATCCAGAGCGGTGACATGGTGCGGCAGATGTTCAACCGCATCGTGCCCCGCTACGACCTGATGAACCGGGTGATGACCGGCGGGCGGGATGTCGCATGGCGAAACATCGTGGCGAAGCAGGCAGCTACGCACGGCGATCACGTGCTGGACATCGCGACCGGCACGGGCGACCTAGCGTTCGCAACATATCAGGCTGGCGCCAAGCGCGTGGTCGGTGCCGACTTCTCCGAGGAGATGATCGAGGCGGCCCGGAAGAAGGCGCCGAAGCACGGTCCCGACGTGCAGTTCATGATCGCCGACGCGCTCAACCTGCCCTTCGATGCCGAGTCGTTCGACGCGGCGACGGTCGCGTTCGGCCTGCGAAACATGAGTGACTACGACGCGGCGCTGCGGGAGATGTACCGGGTGCTGCGGCCGGGCGGAGAGGCGATCATCCTGGAGATGACCCCATTCAAACGGCCCATCCTCGGACCGCCGTTCCGGTTCTACTTCGGCAGGGTGGTGCCGGTGGTCGGTGGCGTGCTGAGCGGCGATATCACAGCCTACCGGTACCTGCCGAGCTCGGTGGACGCCTTCCCGCCGGCGCATGAACTGGCGGAGATGATGCAGGAGGCCGGATTCGCGGACGTGCGGTACCAGCTGCTGGGGTTCGGGACGGTTGCGATCCACAGCGGTACCCGCCCGGCGCAGGGATAGACCAACGGCACCAAGATCGCCCCGGCGCAACATGCCAAGTTGCGGGGGAACGTCACGGTGGCCGCGCAGTGACCACCGTCAGGCGACTGACCTACTCCTCGTCGAACTCCGCGACAGTGATCAGACGGGTGTAGAGATCCGGGGAGAAGTAGAGGGCCTGCAGATCGACGCCGCTGAGCACCTCGAACGTCAGGTGCAACTCACCGGTCTCACCACCTGCCAGATCGAGGATGCTGGCAAACGGATCGAACCCGGCTGCCTCTTCCTCAACCGTCGGGATCGGCACGGCCTGATACATGAAGCCATCCATGTCCTGGAGATAGAAGAAGTATGGCTCGACCGTGAACGTGCCGCGCCCGACCCTGCTCTCGACCTGAACCGTCACCCGGACGAACTCGTTCCCCGCCCGCGGCGCATAGAACTCGGCGTAGTCGGTCCAGTCCTGCTCGATGTCGGTGACGGTCATGACGGCGATGACGTTGCCCGCCTCGTCGATGTACTCGACACTCGGCATGTAGATCACAGTGTCGGCTGCCGGGGTTGCGTCCGGCGTGGCCGCCCCCTGCGCTGCGGTGCCGGCGGTCGAGAGACTCATGGCGATCAGGAGCAGCACGAAGATCTTCATCCGTTTCATCACGACACATCCTTTCTCACGTCGCGGGCGGCGTCGGCAACTGGTCCGACAAGTACGCCCGCAATCCGACTCTTCTAGGTCCCGTGTGCGTTCACCCTAGCAGCACGATCGCTTCATGTGCGCGTGCTCTCCCACCTTCGTGCGAGCCTCTGCGAGTTGTTCTGCCGAATTCGACCGGTTCAGTGGCGCATTTTCCCGTCTCCAATGCGTTCGTAAGAGTAGAACGTTTGTTCTGAAACCACCATCCACAAGGAGTCCGCCAAAGTGACCGCCCAGCGATGCCTGGCGCCGGGGTGCGGTCGATTCGTCCGCGCCGGTGCCGTTTTCTGTGATCGGCACGAGGCCGCCGATGTCGTGCCTGTCATAGTTGATGACGCGGAGTCGACGAGACCCCACTTTCGGGAGCGGCTGGAACAGGGAGAGTACGCCGGACTGTTCGACGAGCACCTGAGCCGGGTGCTGACGCAGGCCGCGGTGGCCGTGAGCGAACGGGGACTGGTGGACGAGATCGGTGCGCTGCGGGTAGTGCTGGCCCGGCTGCTGATGGAGGAAGAGGACCTGACGAAGCTTGCCTCGAACGGGTCGCGAGCGTTGCGGTCCAGGCAGCGCGGGCGCAACGGGCGATCAGCGGGGATGTGGCACAAGGGCTGACGAGCGCGCTGACACAGATTCTAGCGGAGCTCGACGAGGGGTGACGGACGAGCAGACTCGCCGAAGAAGATCGTCACTCTGAGCGCAGCGAAGATTCCCCCGCCCCTGCCACGCGGCAGGGGCGGGCCGATGTTCTTTCTCAGATCCCAACCAGCCCTCGCTACCCGTCATCCGAAAGCAAGAGACTGGCGCTACGCGCCGGGGAATCCCTCGACTTCGCTCGGGATGACATACAGTTAGTTGGTCTTTGATAAACGAATCGTCGCTCTTTCTCACAACACGGAAGGAATGAACCATGACGGACCTTCGGAACGGGTCCGACCAGGTGGCCGAGGCCCTGCGCGTACAGGTGCGGCGGCTGCGTGGTCGTGACCGGCAGCAGACGCGGGGCCGGGACGACCCCGATGGCTCCGC
>DASYWL010000088.1:0-5323 GCA_035936055.1 Thermomicrobiales bacterium | reverse complement strand
CGACTGGATCGACGTCGTGCTGATGATTGACCCGCCCTCCGGCAAGTGCCGCAGCGCGGCGCGGCTTAGCCAGAACGTCGCATAGATGTTGGTCTTGAACGCGCGGTCCCAGTCCTCGCTGGGAAGTTCCTGGATGTCGTAGCTGGACTGGAATGCGGCGTTGTTGACGAGGATGTCGAGCCTGCCGAACTCCTTGACGGTGCGATCAATGAGGTTGAGACAGTGCTGCTCCTCACCGATATCGCCCGGGATCGCCAGCGCCCTGCGCCCGGTGGATTCGACGATGCGCACGGTCTCCTGCGCGTCGGAGTCCTCACTGAGGTAGGAGATCACCACGTCGGCGCCCTCGCGTGCGTAGGCGAGCGCCACGGCACGGCCGATGCCGCTGTCGCCACCGGTGATCAGCGCGACCTTGCCTTCGAGCTTGCCGGAGCCCGTGTAGGACTCCTCGCCGTAGTCCGGTCGCGGGGTCATGTTGGATTCGAGGCCGGGATACTCAAGCTCCTCCTGTGGGAACGGGGGCTTGGCACCGAACTCCTTCGGATCCTGCTGGCTGCGTTCGGTCATTGGGAAAGGTCCTCCGTCGGTGATGGCTGTGGCGCATGCGGGCCGGTCCCTTGGTTCGGTCTGCCCGATCCTCACTAACGCACAGTGGGTGCCACGCCGAACGTTCGTGCCGAGCGAGACTGGCACAACCTGTAGCGTGGCCATGCTCTCTGATAACCCTTGCGATGCGACCGGTCGGATACCCCGGCCCCCGTCCTGGGGCTTGACCGCTTCTTGGTGGCAAGAAGATCGCCGTGGATACGGGGTTCAACGCATGCATGGTGGTTCACAGGTCAGCCGGACACCTCCGGAGAAAATCTCGCAACGGCAAGCTGTTCGTGCTTGTGGTCGACCTGCTTGTGCTGGCGCCGGGACTGTGCGTTCGGCGCACCGTCGTACACTTTGAGCGGCAAGAGATGACCGGGACAGGGAGGGAGATGATGCCTGGCAAGACCGCGTGCCTGACGAGGGCGACGTCATGACGATCATGCTGTTCATCCTCGGCGTCGTGCTCCTGGTGCTCCTCTTCGTCGATGTCCACATGACCGTCTTCGTGCCGCGCGGCGGGGCGGGGCCTATCGATCGGCGGATCTACCGCGGCGGCTGGTGGATGTGGCGGTGGCTCGGTGATCGATTCTTCTCCGGGACTCGACGCCGGTGGTGGCTCGCCCAACTCGGCCCGGTACTGATGCCGCTGACCATCCTGACCTGGGGGGTGCTGCTGGTCGCCGCATTTACGCTGTTGTACACGCCATGGGTCGCGGGGTTCACCGTGTCACCGGCGAAGACCGGCCCGATGGGCGACCTGGCCAAGCTGCTGTACTACAGCGGCTATTCGGCGGTGACGCTCGGCGTCGGCGATGTCACGCCCAGCGCCACCACCCCGCGGATACTGGCGTTCATCGAGGCGGGGCTCGGGTTTGCGCTCATTACTGCCGGCATCAGCTATCTGCTCTCCGTCTACAACGCGCGGAATCAGTCGACCACCCTCTCACTGGCTATCAGTCATCTCGTCGGGCGACCTGACGGTCAGGACCCGATCGATCTACTTGCGCGCACGGCGACGATCGGTTCGGCCGGCGACCTCAGCGCTTGGATGGAGCAGGTCTCGCTGGAGTTGGCGACACTGGTCGAGCTGATCGGACAGTATCCTCTGCTGCGCTACTTTCATGAGCCGAACGATGACCGCGCCATCCCGCTCGCCATGCGCGACCTGATGGAGCTCACGACGATGAGCCGTACCCTGCTCGACCGGCAGGCGTATCCCTCGCTTACCCAAGGCCCGAGCATGCAGGCGGTGCACCGCCTGGGTCTCCACTTCCTCGGGGAGGGTGCACCGGGACAGTCGCCGGAACCCGAGGCGGTCATAGCGCAGCGGCGCGGGCGCTACGAGGAGGCACGGAGCCGGCTGGAGAAGGCGGACGTTATCTTGCGGTCCGACGCCGACGCCTGGCATCGCTTCGCGGAGATGACGAGTGCCTGGGATCTGCAGGATGACGGCATGCGCGCCGCTCTCGGCTATCACACGGAGGCCGACGAGGACTGAGAGCGTCCGCATCACCGAAAAATTGCCGAGCAATCCCACGGCCACTGCGCTGTCAGCCGGGTGGATTGGCCTCGTGGTGGACCTCGACCTGTGCGTGTTGAAGGTGAGAACATCATACATACGCTGTCTCGACTCCCTGGCTTGGCGAGTTCCGGTGCGAGCCGGCCCTCCTCGTCGAACTGCTCGTCCGGGTTGTAGCTCCGCAGCCACTCCTCCAGCTGGCGGAGATGATCGGGGTTGGTCCGGACACCGCTCAACGGCACTTGGTGGGAGCGGAAGGTGCCCTCGATCGGGATCTCGTCGACCACCTCGGGGCCGGTCCAGCCCTTCGGGGTGCGCAGCACGATGACCGGCCAGCGCGGGCGCTCGTGCACGCCGTTCTCCCGGGCGTCCTGCTGGATCGCGCGAATGCTGCCGTAGCAGAGGTCGAGGGTGGCGGCGAGCTCCTGATGGATCCGCATCGGATCATCGCCCTCGACGAAGAAGGGCGCGTAGCCGTGCCCGCTGAGCAGGGCGTGAATATCGGCGTCCGAGCTGCGGCCGAGCACTGTCGGGTTGGCGATCTTGTAGCCGTTGAGGTGGACGATCGGCAGCACCGCGCCGTCGCGCGCCGGGTTGAGAAACGAGATCGACTGCCACGCGCCCGACAGCGGGCCGGTCTCGGCCTCGCCGTCGCCGACGACGGCCGTGACGATCAGGTCGGGGTTGTCGAACGCGGCGCCGAAGGCGTGAGACAGCACATAGCCGAGCTCGCCACCCTCGTGGATCGAGCCTGGCGTCGGCACGCTGACATGGCTCGGCACGCCGCCGGGCGTCGAGAACTGCCGGAACAGCTTTCGCATACCGGCGGCATCCTGAGTGATGTGGGAGTAGACCTCGGTGTAGGTGTCCTCCAGGTAGACGTTGGCGACCACTGCCGGGCCGCCGTGACCCGGCCCGGCAAGATAGATCATGTTCGCCCGGCGCTCCCGGACGAGGCGGTTGAGGTGGACGTAGAGGAGGCTCAGGCCCGGTGACGTGCCCCAGTGCCCGAGCAATCGCGGCTTGATGTGCTCAGGCTTCAGCGGCTCGCGCAGCAGCGGGTTCTCCTGCAGGTAGATCTGCCCGACAGTGAGGTAGTTGGCCGCTTGCCAATAGCGGTGCATTCGGTCGAGCGTCTGCTCGTCGAGGGAGGCGGTCGCGAGGGGAGGCTGCTCCTCGACAATAGCGGTGTCGGACCGCACGGTGCTGGAGATACTGGCATCGAATCGGTACATGCATGCTCCCTGAGGTGCAGTTCCGATCACCAACGGTGACGCGCGCGATGGCACGTCCATGGTGATGCTCACACGGCTCGCACGTGCCGGTCCATTGCGTAGGGACCATTGCCACGCGGTTGATACGAATCTGTAACAGTCATTCGCCTCGCTGATATGTCGGTCTCACGAAACGGGCGTTCCGTCGCTGACGTATGCGTCGTACGCCGATGCGGGTGCTAGCCATGCTGTCACCTGCCAAGACATTACCCAGTGAGATTCTGCACGGGTTGGAAGGCATCATCGATGGTGGATGGAACGCTATGTCACCAGGCTGGACTCCCCGGCGCGCTCGTGCTCGCCGCTGTCGACAATCTCAAGCAGTGCCTGAACCGTGCGCCAGAGATCGTGGTAGCTGGTGTAGAGGGCGACCGGCGCGAGGCGGACGACATCCGGTTGCCGGAAGTCGACGACGATTCCGCGCGCCCGGAGTGCCTGGGCGATCTGTGCGCCGTGCTCATGCTCGACGGCGACATGCCCGCCCCGCCGGCTGTCTTCCCGCGGCGTCCCGATCCGGTAGCCGTACGGCGTGTCCAGCAGACCGTTCTCCTCGATCAGCGCGATGAGGAAGTCGGTCTGCGCGAGCGACTTCTCTCGCACCGCCTCGATGCCCGCCTCATCGAAAATCGCCAGCGAGCCAAGCAGTGCCGCCGCCGAGAGCAGCGGGATGGTGCTGATCTGCCAGGCACCGGCTTGCTCGGCCCCCTCCCAGTGGTGCGCCATCTCGAACTGGCGCTCCTTGTGGTACCCCCACCACCCGGCCAGTGCCGGTTCGGTGCCGAAGTGCCGCCGGTTGACATAGAGTGCACCGACCGCGCCTGGCCCGGCGTTGAAGTACTTGTACGAGCACCAGAAGGCGAAGTCGACGCCCCACGCATCCAGCTCGTGGGGAATCGCGCCGGCCGAGTGGGCGCAGTCGAAGCCGATGATCGCACCGGCGTCGTGCGCCGCTCTCGTCAGGCGCCGCATGTCGAGCAGCTGCCCGGAGCGATAGAGGACCGACGGCAGCATGACCAGCGCGACGTCATCCGTGATCGCCGCGATGAGGTCGTCCTCCTCGATGGTACGGCCGTCGTGGCTCTCGACGAGCACCAGGTCTCGGTTCGGGTCGCCGCCGCGAAGGCGGACCTGGCTCTGGAGGGCGTAGACGTCAGAGGGGAAGTCGAGTCCGGTCGCGATGATCTTGTGGCGTTTGCCATCCGGCCGGTAGAAGGTGCCGACGAGCTGGTGGAGGTTGACGGTGGTGGTACCGGTGACGACGACCGACTCCGGCTCCGCGCCCATCATCGGCGCCATGCGCCGGCCGAGCGCCTCACCGAGGGTGAACCATGGCGGGTCGGCCGCGAGCCATCCCTCGACGCCGTGCTCCTTCCATGACTCCAGCGCGTCCAGGACCGAACGCTCCGCATCACGGGAGAGCAGCCCGAGTGAATTGCCGTCGAGGTAGATGGAGTCAGGCTCGCGGTAGAAGCGATCCCGGTAGCTTTCCAGCGGATCGGCGTCGTCGAGCGCACGGGCGTAGTCGGCGGTGAGGGGGAGTGTCGGCATAGACCATCCTCGTCTTCGGCGGCCTGACGGGCGGCAATGCTGTCAGTGTGGCAGAAAATGCGGGGAAACGCGGCGTCAGACGAGTTTGTCGCGTGCGGCGAAGGCCGCGGCGGCGGTGCGCGTGCGGACGTCGAGCTTGGCCAAGATGTGGCCGACGTGTGTGCTGACGGTGCGGTGGCTGATATACAGCGCCTCGGCGATCTCATGATCCGTGAGGCCCTCCATGATCAGGCGCAGGACGTCTCGCTCACGGGCGGTCAGGCCGTACTTGTCCTCACTGGTGGCGGAGGGCTCGGGGCGCGCCCCCGTCGTGGGGGCGAACGCCAACGCCTCCTCGACGATCCGGTCCAACGAGGCGAGGCTGGCGGCGACCCATGCCGCGTTGAAC
>DASYWL010000087.1:0-10916 GCA_035936055.1 Thermomicrobiales bacterium | reverse complement strand
GCGTCGGACCGATCCTCGGGGCGATCCTGACGATGGCCGCAGGACAGGGCAGCATCGGGCGGGCGACCACGCTCCTGCCCGTCTACTCGCTTGGCCTCGCCGTGCCGTTCATGCTGGCGGCGCTCGCCTTCGGCAGCGCACCGGGTATCATCCGGAAGCTCAACAGCCGGATGGCGATGGTGACGACCATCAGCGGCGCGGTGATGATCGGCGTCGGCGCGATTATGATTCTCGGTGTCTACGAGCAGATCTTCATCGAACTCGTCCGCGTCGCACCGTGGACACCCTACGAGCCCGAGATCTGATCATATCTTTCTTTTCACATACGCCCGGCACGGTTGGTTTCTGCCGCGAATTGAATGAGAGCATTCATGGCACAGGCATCGGCGACAACTCGTCCTCCCTCCCGCTCGCCTCTGGAGACCGCAGTCGATCGCGTTTGGCGGTTCTTCTGCTCGGTGCGCGCTGCCATCTACGAGATCAGCTTCCTCGCGCTGCTCGTGCTCATTGGCACCTTGCGAGGCAGCGAGGTGCCCCAGTGGATCGCCGACGCCGCGCCCCCGCTGCAGCCGCTGGTGGACCGGTGGTACGCGTGGGACGTTTTCGGCAGCCCGCTCTTCGCCGCCACGCTGGCGGTGATCGCGATCGCGATCGCGGTCTGCACGCTCAACCGCGTGCCGGGGATCTGGCAGACCATCAGTGAGCCGCGTGTTCGGACCTCAGTAGGCTATGTCGCCCGCTCTGAGGTGACCGCGGAGTTCATCGGTGCGAGCAACCCCGAGGCGCTGGAGCAGCGGCTTCGCGACGCCCTCGCGGACAGGCGCTACCGCGTCTTCACGGAGCGCGTCGGTGACCAGATCCACGTCTACGCCGACAAGAACCGCTGGTCGAAGTTCGGCACCTTCCCCTTTCACCTTGCGCTCATCCTGCTGCTCGTCGGTGGCATCGTCGCATCGATGTTCGGCTTCCGCGACACAGAGTTCGCCGTCGCCGAAGGCGAGACCCGCGCGGTCGGCCACGGCACCGACCTCAGCGTCGAGCTCGTCCGCTTCCGCGACGCTTACATCGAGACGGGCGATCCCGCCGAGTACCGCAGCGACGTCATCATCTACGACGACGGCAGCAAGGTGAAGGACGGCGAGATTACCGTCAACAGCCCGATCAGTGCCGGCGTCGCCACCTTCTACCAGGCGAGCTTCGGCATTGCGAGCGACATAGTCGTCAGGGACGCGCTCGGGAACGTGCTCTTCGACGCGCCGGTCGAGATGGGCTTCTTCAATCTTCGCGCCAATCCGGATGCCCCGGCCGGTCTTATCCGGCTGCCGGCACAGGGCGTGCAAATCGCTGTCGTCGCGCCGGACGTCGACCGAGCCAACCGACCGGACCTCGACACCCTCAACCTCGCCAACGGGCAGGTGTGGGTGCAGGTCTCGCCGCTCAACAGCTCGCCGGGCTCCGGCAACATGGAGACCGCCGTGCTCGATCAGGGCGATCCGGCCGAAGTCGGCGGCTACGAAGTGCTCTTCGATCGCGAATCGCGGTTCACGGTGCTGCAGGTTGCCTACAACCCCGGCATTCCTATCTTCTTCATCGCCTCGGTCTTGCTCGTCGGTGGCTTGGCGGTCACCTTCTACTTCCCAATGCGGCGCATCCGCGGCATCATCCAGCGGTCCGCTGAGGATAGCTCGCTCATCATGACACCTCTCGCCAAGCGTGACTGGGGCGGCAAGCGGGAGTTTTTCCGCGTCTCTGAGGAGGTCGGAAAGCAGCTCGGGGTGACACCGAAGGTCAAGCGCCCTGACCACGAAGGTTACTGGGACGACGAAAGCGACGCATCGGAGGATGACACGAACCTGTAAGATAGGCTTCATGACGAGCAGTCGATAATCGGCGGCCACCGCTCCGTAGCGGATTCGGAGAAATCATGGAAACTCTCGTCAAGCTCTCGTTCTATTTCTTCGCAGCGTCCTCGGTAGCGCTGGGAGCCGCGTCGCTGAGCTACATCGCATACACCATCGGCCGCGTCAGGGTTCGGCGCGCAACCATGGCAACCTCGGCTGGAACCACTGTGACCAGCAGCAGCACCGATTTCAGCCCGGGCAACACCGCCTTCGGCCGGTGGGGGAGCATGTTGACCTGGTTCGGTGCGGTGTTCGCCTTCCTGGCGGTGCTCTTCCGCACCATCGCCGCGGAGCGGCTCCCGACCGCCAACATGTACGAGTTCTCGCTCACCTTCGTGCTGGCGATCTCGATCATCTACATCGCCTTCGAGCGCCTGTACGACTTCCGCCAGCTCGGTGCCATCGTGCTGCCGATCGCCTTCGGCATGACGGTCTACATCTGGAGCCTGCCGGCGGAGCTGCGCGAGATCACGCCGCTGATCCCGGCGCTGCAGGCCCGCCCGATCATGACGGCACATGTTTCCGCGGCGATCTTCGCTTACGCTACATTCGCGGTCTCCTTCGCGGCGGCAATCTTCTACCTCATCAAGAGCAAGCGCAACATCCGCTGGCTGCCGAGCCTGGAAGTGCTCGACGACGTCGCCTTCCGATCGGTTGCCATCGGCTTTCCGCTACTCTCACTGGTGCTGATTCTCGGCTCGATCTGGGCGCATGACGCTTGGGGCGTCTACTGGTCCTGGGACCCGAAGGAGACGGCAGCCCTCTTCACCTGGCTCGTCTACGCCGTGTACCTGCACACCCGCACCCTGCGTGGCTGGCGAGGGACACGAAGCGCGGTGATCCTGCTGTTCGGGTTTGGAGCGGTCATGTTCACCTACTACGGCAACTACTTCTTTGGCGGCCTCCACGCATACGGCGGCGTCTAGAACCCGTGCAGGAATCCGTGTCCGCCCAATCCACATCGGCACCCGCCACTGAAAACGCCAGCACGACCGGCCCGAGCCGCGCCCAGCAGGTTGGCATCGTGGCGGCGGTCGCGCTGCTCATCATTGCCTCAGGCGTCTGGCTGGCACGCTCACAGGGAGCATCTGAGCTCGGTAGCGGTGGCGTGAACAGCTCGCTGCTGCCGAAGGTGGGCGAGCCGGCTCCCGAGTTCATGACCCTCTACGCTGATGGCGAGGTCTTCCGGCTCTCCGACCTCCGCGGCGAAGGGGTCTGGCTGAACTTCTGGGGGTCGTGGTGTCCGCCGTGCCGCTCCGAGATGCCCGAGATTCAGGCGGCATGGGAAGAGCTGGACGCGCGCGGCTTCAAGATGATCGGGATCGCGATGCAGGAGGATCCGCGCGACGCAGTCACCTACCGCGACCGCGTCGGCGCGACATTCCCGGTGGCCGTGGACCCGAACTACCTCGCGGCGGTGGCCGATCCTTCAGCGTTCCCCGACCTGTTCGCAACCGCAGCGACCTGGGAGATCCGGAACTTCCCGACCCACGTCTTCATCGACGCCGACGGTGTCGTCCGCGCCGTGGTGATTCAGCAGATGGACACCGACACGGCGATCGAGTACGCCGAATCGGTCATGACCGACGAGCAGAAGGCGTCTGCGTCAGCGGGCGACTAGCAGAACGACACTCATAGACGCACAGCTGGGCACAAGGCTGTTCTCTTGAGCAAGGGTCGACATGGAGTTGACCCGTACGGGCAGACTCAATGTCCGCCCTGTTTCCTGCTGTTACCCTCCGGCGCTACTTCCAGTTGAGATTCGGGATAACGTGCTTGCCGTAGGCGTCAATGAACTTCTCCTGATCCCGATTGACATTGTGGACGTAGATCTCGCCGAAGCCGAGATCGATGAAGCGCTGGATGTACTCCACGTGCGCGTCGAGATCGCTTGAGGTCAGCACGCGGTTCTTGAAGTTCTCCGGCCGGACCAGCTTGGCCATCGCCTCGAAGTCATCTGGGTTGCGGACGTCGGCCTTCGGGAAACTCATCCCGCCGTTCGGCCAGTCTCGCACGGCGCTGTCAATCGCCTCCTCGTCGGTGTCGGCATAGGAGACCTTGATCTGGAGCATGCGCGGCATCGATTTCGGATCCTTTCCTGCCTCCTGCGCGCCCTTCTCGAAGCGATCCATCAACATCTTGAGCTTCTCGTCCGCGGCACCGACGGTGATGATGCCATCGGTGTGCTTGCCGGTCCGCTTCGCCATGATCGGGCCGGACGTCGCCACGTAGATCGGCGGCGCCTTCTCCGGCAGCGTGTAAAGCTTTGCGCTCTCGACCCGGAAGTGCTTGCCTTGGTGCTTGACCACCTTGCCCTCGAAGAGCCGCTCGATGATCTCGATCGACTCCATCAGCCGCTCGAGCCGGATCGGTGCCTCCGGCCAGTACTCGCCGACGATGTGCTCGTTGAGCGCCTCGCCGGCGCCGAGTCCGAGGAAGAAGCGCCCGGGGAACATGGCCTCGACCGTCGCCGCGGCCTGCGCGAGCACCGCCGGGTGGTAGCGGTAGCCCGGAGGCGTCACACCAGTGCCGAACTTCGGGATGGAGGTCGCCGTGCCGAGTGATCCAAGCCACGTCCACACAAACGCGGAGTGCCCCTGGCTCGGGACCCACGGATGGAAGTGGTCCGACGCCATCACGGCACCGAACCCTTGCTGCTCCGCTTGCTGGCTGTAGGCAAGCAGCTCGTTCGGGTGAAACTGCTCGAAGGAGGCGGCGTAACCGACAACGCCTTGAGTCATGATTGAAATCCTTTCGGTATGGACGCGCTGCCGCCCTAGCGGAAGAGGTCGCGCTCGACCGGCATGATGAGGTCCTGCCCGGTTCCGGGCTGACCCTCGATCTGCCAGCTGTACCCGCGCACCACCGCCACCGGGATCGCCTGCGTCTTGTGCATCACCAGCTCGGCTGCGGCAGCCAGTTCGTCAGCAACCGCGAGCACCGTCGAACGCAGCTCATGACCAGCCGCGTCGAACTGCCCGCGGTAGTCGGCAAGTGGCGAGATGCCAGCCACGCCGATGGCGACGTTCACGATGCCGTTGCGCCACGGCCGGCCGAACGAGTCAGTAACGATCACGCCGATCCGTTCGCTGTCCTCGGCCGGCACGTCTCGCACAAGGTGCTCGCGCAATCGCGCGGCCGACGCGTCCGGGTCGCGCGGCAGCAGTGAGACGACACCGACGTCCGTGTTGGACGCGTCCACTCCCGCATTCGCACAAATGAGGCCGTGATGGGTCTCCGAGATGATATGACCGCCAGACATACGCACGATCCTGGCGGATTCTCGCAGCACCATCTCGACCTGCCGGGCATCCTTGCCATGTCGCTCGGCAAGCTGGACGGCCAGCGGCGAGGGCGAGACCGTACTGAGGTCGACCAGCTGCCCCTCGGCCTTGCTGATGATCTTGTGGGTAACGACGACGATGTCCCCGGCCTGCAGCCCGCCGATCTCCTCCTCGATCCGCTCGGCAATCATTCGACCGAGCGGGTCACGCGGCGAGATTTCGGGCAGTCCCGCCACGGGCATGACACTGATGGGTGAGACTGTGCTCACGTGCTACACGCTCGCATTCACTTCTCCTGTCCTACACTGCTCCGGAAGGAGCGCGACACACGACACATCTGGCATCATCCTACGGCAAGACGGATGGGCCCGCACATCGCGTCCATCGCCCGGACCCTACCGAGGAGCTTCGAACCGTGCAGCAGAACCGCCTCGCTTTCGAGCCCGGCCACGCGGAAACAACCTGGGATGCGGCCCAGCCGCCACTCGTGCTCGCCGTCGACATCGGATCGTCATCCGTCCGCGCGTTGATGTTCGACGCGCACGGCCTGCAGATTGACACGAGCGAGCACCAGATCCCACACCGCCTGCATACGACCGCGGATGGTGGCGCCGAGGCAGATCCGCACGATCTCTTCCAGCTGGTGATCGAGTGCATCGACCAGGTGCTGGACCTCGCCGGGGAACATGCGTCCGATATCGGCGCCGTGGCCACCACCTCCTTCTGGCACAGCCTGATGGGCGTCGATGCGGCTGGCTCGCCCACCTCTCCCGTCTACATGTGGGGTGACAAG
This sequence comes from Thermomicrobiales bacterium, assembly GCA_035936055.1. GTDB lineage: Bacteria > Chloroflexota > Chloroflexia > Thermomicrobiales > UBA6265 > JACCVC01. The sequence continues at coordinate 4,938 of DASYWL010000087.1, read as the reverse complement.
CGGTCCGGGGATGAGGTGCCTCGCCTCCGGGAGTCGCTCGATGCCCGGCAGTTGCACCGCGAAACTGGCTGCCGCTTTCACAGCTCATACTGGCCCGCCAAGCTGCTCTGGCTTCGCCAGGAGCGTCCCGCCATTGTTGCGGACACACGCACCTGGTGTTCATTCGCGGACTACGTGGATCGCCGCCTGCACCGCTGCATGCAGACATCCGTTTCGATGGCATCGGGGACCGGCCTGCTCGATGTCGAAGCGTCAAGCTGGCATTGCGAGCTGCTTGAGGTCCTCGACCTCGACGAGGACCGGCTCCCGGCGCTGGTCGATCGGGACGAGCCCTTGCCACTGCTCACCGGCGCGTGGCAATCACGCTGGCCCGCCCTCGCCGAGGTGCCATGGTTTCCGGCGATCGGAGACGGTGCGGCCGCCAACCTCGGCACCGGTGCAGTGGGCAAGGATCGGGTCGCCATCACGATCGGCACCTCCGGGGCCATGCGCATCATCACCGAGGACGCAACCACCCCCACCATGGAGTTGAGCGCACGGATCTGGTCCTATCGACTCGACCGGAGCCATCGCGTGACGGGTGGCGCCCTCAGCAACGGTGGCAACGTGACCGGGTGGCTCGCCCGCTACCTCGCGGGCGGCAACTTCGACATCCTCACCGCCGAGGCGAACCGGATGGCGCCCGACAGCCATGGTCTGACCGTGCTGCCACTCTTCGCCGGCGAGCGCTCGCCCAGCTGGAACGATGATGCCTCCGGCGTCTTCGCCGGGCTCACCTTGGCGACGCGTCCCGGTCATCTCTACCGAGCGGTGCTGGAGGGAACTGCGTACCGATTCGCCTCGATCCATGAGGCGCTCCTGCCCATGCTGGAGCAAGACCACGAAATCTACGTCAACGGCGCGGCCGCGCTGAAGTCGCCGCTGTGGCTCCAGATCGTCGCCGACACCTTGGGTCGGCCGCTCTCGGCACTGGACGCGGAAGCTGAGGGCTCGGCCCGAGGGGTTGCGGTGTCTGCCCTTGAGGCGATCGGTGCGGTGCCTTCGCTGCGGCCCGAGTCACCGGCAGTCGCCGCCACCTACACGCCGGTAGCGGAAGCCACGCCCGTCTACCGCGCCGGCCAGGAGCGCCAGGCGGCTCTGGAGCAGGCGATCCTGAACTTCTGGGCCCCGACGTGAGGTGCATGTGGAAACGAAGAAGGATGTGTCATGCCGATACCGGATGAACGCTTGGGCAACCCGCCTGTCGACCTGCTCTGGATCCTCGCGCACCCGGACGACGAATCATTCGGCTCCGCCGGGACGATGGCGTGGGCCAACGGCGCGGGTCTCCGCACCGCCTACGTCTGCGCAACGCGCGGCGATGTCGGCGAGATTCGCGACTCCCACCTGGCAACCCGAGACACGCTCGCTGCCGTGCGTGAGCAGGAGCTCCGCGAGGCGATGTCGCATCTGGGACTCGGCGAGCTGCGCATCCTCGGGTTCCGCGACTCCGGCATGGAGAACACGTCGGAAAACGAGCATCCCCTCGCGCTCATCAACCAGCCCATCGAGGCACTGCTGACACATCTGGTCGGGCATATCCGGGACCTGCGCCCCGATACGATCATTACCTTCGGTCCGGAGGGCATCTACGGCCACCCGGACCACGTGCTGATGGGCAAGCTGACCACCCGCGCGGTCGAGCTGGCGGCAGACCCCTCCTGGCTGCCTGCGCTCCACGAGCCCTGGTGCGCCAACGCACTCTACTTTGCCTCGGTGCCCCGCGAGCTTATATTGGCCATCGCCTGTGATCCTGCCCAGCCGCTCGGCGAGATTTCCGAGAAGGCGAGCAACAATCTCGGCTCTCCCGCTTCGACGATCACCCACTGGCTCGACGTCTCTCGGTGGCTGGGTGCGAAGCGACAGGCGATCATCGCTCACCGGACGCAGATCGATCCGGACGAGATCATGAACCCGGAGTCACAGCTCGCGCAGTGGCTCCACCGTGAGCAATACACACGCCGGCCCCTCCCTTGGGACCCGGGCATGGCCAACGAGGACCCGCTCACCCGGGCGCGCGACGAGTTCGGCAGTATCTCGCCCCCCGCCGGAGCGATTCCGTAGCCTTTACCTGCCGGAGGCCAGGCAGCGCGCCACGATAGGGCGCCGACGAGCCCCTGCTGAATGGTGGCAGGACCATCAGCCAATAGGGGCCGTACTTGGCCGAAGGCCAGTAGCCTGCCTTGAGCGAAGCCGAAGGGCCGGCTTGGTAGGCGAGGCCAAGACGATGCCGAGGGCTGGCGCTTGCCGCCGGTGGCCGCGCTCGCACGATGATCAACCGAAGGTTGTGTGACCACCGGCGTGTCGAACGGAAACCGCCAGAAGCCCAGTGACGGCGGGCTTCTGGCGGTTCGTCCGTTTCATGTTGTCGACGGCATCCTCTACAGCTCGGCGATCACCGGCAAGATAAGCGGCCGGTGCCGCGTGCGTCGGTAAAGGGTCTCCGCAACCGACTCCTTGACCCGCTGGGCGAGGAAGCCGTACTGCGGCGCGCCCTTCCGCCGACGGGTCAGCGAGCGCTTCAGCTCCCGCTCGGCCTCACGCAGCGCGCCGTTGCTGAGCTCCTTGCCGAGCTCCTGCCCCGTGATGTCCGGCCCGGAGATGAGCTCGCCGTTCGACCGACTCACCACCAGCGACACCACCACGACCCCCTCCTCCGTGAGGTTCTCGCGGGTGCGCAGCACGGCGTTGACGCCGTCCCGCTCTCCCAGCTTGTCGACCAGCACGTTGCCCGATGGCACCCGGGCGCGCTGGTTGGCGCTGCTCTTGGTGAACTCGATCACCCCGCCGATCTCCGGCAGCAGCACGTTCTCCCGCTTCACGCCGCTCTTGACAGCCAGCTCCCGGTAGAGCGCCATATGCCGGTACTCGCCGTGTACCGGCACCGCGTAGGTCGGCCGGATGAACTCGAGCATCCGTCGCAGCTCGTCCTGGCCCGCGTGTCCCGATACATGCACGCCGCGATCGATCGCGCTGTAGACCACCTCGGCCCCCTGCTGGAAGAGATTGTCGATGGTTCGGGAAACGGTATCCTCATTGCCTGGAATCGGAGTCGCCGAGACCAGGATGAGATCGCCACGGCCGACACGAATCTTCGGGTGCTCGCCGGCCGCGATGCGGGCCAGCGCCGCGGCCGGCTCGCCCTGGCTGCCGGTGGAGACAATCACCCGCTTGTTCTTCGGCAGGCGCATCACCTCGTCGAGCGTCACCAGCAGGCCCTCCGGCGGGTCAAGGTAGCCCAGATCGAGCGCGACGCGGGTGTTCTGCTCCATGCTGCGCCCGGCGACCGCCACCTTGCGGCCATGCTTCTCCGCCGCCTTGAGCGCCATCAGCACGCGACTGACGTTGGACGCGAAGGTCGCGATGATGACCTGCCCGGCAGCGTGACCGATCACGTCGTCGATCGTTTCCAGCACGACCTTCTCCGACGGCGTGCTGCCTTCCGACTCCACGCGGACCGTGTCGGAGAAGAGCGCCAGCACGCCGTTGTCGCCGAGCTTCCTGAGCCGCTTCTCGTCCGCTGGATCGCCCATCACTGGGGTCGGGTCGAACTTGAAATCTCCCGTATCGACGATCGTGCCGACCGGCGTGTGGACCGCGATCGATGTTGCATCCGGGATCGAGTGCGTCACGTGGATGAACTCTGCGCTGATGTTCTCGCCGAGTTTCACACGCTCGCCGGACTCCACCGTCTTCAGCTCCACCATGTCATCCACCCGCGCCTCGAGGAGCTTCCGCTCCACGAAACCGATGGCGAGGGGAGTGCCGTAGATAGGGATTTTCGGGGAGCCCTTGCCCTCGTAGAGCTGCGGAATCACGTAGGGCAGCGCGCCGATGTGGTCCTCATGGCCGTGTGTGAGGAGGATGCCCCGAAAGTTCTTCCGACGCTCCTTGATGTAGGTCACGTCGGGAATGATGAGGTCGATCCCCTGCTGATCCTCCTCGGGGAACTTGCCGCCGGCGTCGAGGAGGATGATATCCTTACCGCTCTCGACGGCGGTCATGTTCTTGCCGACCTCACCGACGCCCCCAAGGGGAATCACGCGCAGGCGGTCCTTGCCGATCGGCGCGGGTACCGCGCCGGTCCTCGGGGCGCCGATGATGCGCATGCGCTCGCCGAGGATCGGCGCGGGGCCCTGTCCGCGACCACCACCGGCCTGCCGGCCGCGCGCCCGCTCGTGCGGCTCGCGCCGCGGCTCGACGCGTTCCGGGGCATGCTCCTCTCGCCGGGGTCGACGGTTGGCTCGCCGGCGTCGCTGCCCCTGCCCCTTCTCCTGCGCCTGCTGCTCACTGCTCGCGACCTGTTGCCCACCGCGCCGGCCTCCCTGCTGCCGTGCCTGCTGGTTGCCACCCTGCTGGTCCTGCTGCTGGCTGGGGCCGCCACGTCCCCGGCCACCTCGAAGGCGCCGCCGCTGCCCCGATGACGCCCGCGCCTCATCCGACTCAGCCCCGGCAGACTGCTGGGTCCGATCCTGGCCCTGTTGCTGCTGGTTACCGCCCTGTGCCCCTTGCGGCCGACGTCGACGCCGTCGGCGGCTTCGTCCCTGGCCCTGCTGGTTCTCGGGCACGGTCTTTCGGTCCTTGTCCTGCTCACTCAATGTCTTGCTGCTCCTGAGGCGCCGCCCGGCGGCGCACCTGTTTGGTACATGCCGCAGGTGAAGCGACGTGGTACCTCGCTACGTATCAGGGCGGTTTCGCGGCGGGTGATCACCATTTCAAGCCAGACTCGCCGCCCGGCGCCTGATCCAAGTCCAATGTGTTGTCTTCGGTCTGTCCCGCGGCTCTCGTGTGCTCCACACCTCCCCGGGACTCCCTTTGAGCCCAGGTCCGTGGTGCCGGTCAAAGCGCGATGCGACAAACCGGTGCCCGCCGTTCGACCTCGGCATCTCGGTCGAACGG
>DASYWL010000086.1:0-15762 GCA_035936055.1 Thermomicrobiales bacterium | reverse complement strand
GAATTGAGAGCGCTGTCCAGAGCCCGACCTTCACGCTCATGACGGAGTACGCGGCAGCAGTCGGCGACCGCTCCCCGGGGACGCTCTATCACCTCGATCTCTACCGGCTCGATGATCCTCAGGAGCTCGGCGAGATCGGTTGGGAGGAGGCGTTGGCGCCGGAGCAAGGGGTCACCGTGGTCGAGTGGCCCGAGCGTGCTGGCGACTGGCTGCCGGATCGATTCGTGCTCGTCTCGATCGCGTACCGGGACCCGGGTAGCCGGCAGGTGACGATCACCAGCATGCCGCCGGACCGCGCGGGTGAGCTAACAGCGTCGATGGAAATGGGCTGATGCCGGCCTCGCATAGCGCGGTGACGAAACCGGGGATGGTTGGTCGCCACCCCCGGTTTGCTCGCATTACAGGAGCAGTCGAGTGCTGAGCGCTGGAGAGACTACCCCTCGGGCTCGACCGACTCGAGCTGCTGGACGACCGGCTCCGCCTCTTCCTCAAGGGTCTGGGCGACATCCGGGAAGACTTCCCCGGCATCCTCGGTGTTGACGGTGATCCGCTCAAGGCCGCCACCGATGATCTGGTCGCCGTTGGGAATGAAGACGCGTGCTGCGTCCTGCGGCTCGGTTAGCGGCAGCTGCTCTACCGCCGTGCGGGCATGTGGGTTCTCCTCGTAGAACGCCTGCATCTCCTCGCTCTCCACGGCGGACTTGCGGACCGGCATGTAGCCCGTCTGCTGTGCCCAGTATGCGGTGATTTCAGGGGAGGTGCTGAACTTGATGAATTCGAAGGCCGCTTCCTTGTTGGCGTCGTCGGCGCTGGCCATGACGGACAGGCCGGAGCCGCCGGTGCAGCAGCCGAAGGTGTACTTCTCCGGGAGGAACGCGGTACCCCACTCGAAGTTTGCGGTATTGCGGATGTTGCCCATCGAGCCGGTCGACGCCATGACGGAGGCGTAGAGCCCGGTGGCGAAGTCGACGTCGTGTTCAGCGCTCGCGCCGGCCCATCCGTCTGCGACCGAGTCACGGTAGAAGTTGCCGGCCTCGATGCCGGCGGGCTCGTCGATGGTGATGGTGAAGTCCGGCTGGGAGTATTCGCCGTTGAACTGCCAGATCACACCCTGGAACAGCCACGCGATGTAGGAGGCAGCGTTCGGATGGCCGAAGGCATACCGGCTGACCTGATCACCGTCGCGCGCCATGAGCGCCTCGGTGTTCTCGACGATGGTGTCCCAGTTCTGGAAGATGCTGGGGTCGAGCCCCGCCTCCTCAAGCACCTCGGCGTTGTAGTAGAAGAGGGGGGTGGAGCGAGCGAAGGGAATCCAGTACTGGACGCCTTGGCGCACGCCCTCGTTCCAGAGGCTGTCGACGTAGTCTTGGGTATCGACGTTCTCTGCGGCGATGTAGTCGTCGAGCGGCTGGAGGAGCTGGCTCAGGTAGAACTTGAACCACCAGACGTCGGAGAGCAGCGACATGTCCGGCGCACTGCCGCCCTGAACCGCAGCGGTGAGCGCCTGGGCGGTCTCCTCGTAGCTGCCCTGGAACTCGTGGTTGACGCGAATGTCGCTCTGCGACTCGTTGAATCGTCGAACGACCTCATCCTGCGCCTCGCCATTGGCGCCGCCCTGGAATGAGGTCCAGTAGGTGACCTCGATCGGGCCGCTCTGGATCACGGCCGGCGCCGCGAACACACTTGATGCCTTTGAGCCGATCGCTGCCGAAGCGGCCACACCAGCGGCACCCTTCACCATCGAACGGCGGTTGATCCTCGTCGTGGTCATTCTGTCGACCCTCCTTGCATGCCGGAATCCGGCACCGTATAGCGATTTGCCACGCCTGCGCTGGCGATGGCGCTAGCCCTTGGTCGCACCGGCGGTCAGGCCCTCGATGATGAACCGCTGGGCAAACAGGAAGACAATCAGCAGCGGGAACACGACAAAGAATGTGGCAGCCATGATGATGCCCCACTCGTTGTTCCCTTCTGCATCAAAGAGATAGGAGATGCCGATGGTCAGTACCCGCATGTTCTGGGTCTGGGTGATGACCAGCGGCCAGAGGTAGTCGTTCCACTTGGCGACGAGCGAGATGAGCGCGAAGGTCACGATCACGGGCTTCGCCATGGGCAGTACCACATCGCGAAGGATGCGCAGGTGCCCGGCGCCGTCAACCTTGGCGGCGTCGAGGACCTCGCGAGGCAGGCCGAGGAAGGCCTGTCGCATCATGAAGGTGCCGAAGGCAACAGATGCCCCCGGCAGGATGATGGCCTGGTAGGTATTGATCCAGCTCTCTCCGAACAGCTCGCCGATCACGCCGTTGAGCCCGAAAAAGACGTAATTGGGCAGGATGGTGACCTGCGGCGGGATCATCAGGGCGGCCAGGATGAGAATGAAGACGAGGTTCTTGAACGGGAATCTGAGGTAGGCGAGAGCGTAGGCCGTCAGGGTAGCGTTGACGATCTCCAGGCCTGCGCCGAGCAGGGTCACAATGGTGCTGTTGATGTAGAAGCGACCGAAGGGCGCTCGCTCCCATGCATCACGGTAGTTCGACCAGAGCGGGCTCTCCGGAATCCACTGCGTGTCGGTCGAGTAGATTTCTTGTGTCGTCTTGAGGCTGCCGGAAAGCATCCAGAACAGCGGCAGGCCGATGAGCAGCACCACGAAGAGCATGGCGAGGTAGCCCAACGTTCGCTGCAGCATTACCTGCTGCTGTTGGCTCAAGCTACCCATAGTGCACCTTGCTTTCCGAGTATCGGAGCTGGATCAGGGTGATCACCATCATCATGGCAAAGAGGACGAGCGCCGCAGCTGCCGACCGGCCGGCGTTGAAGGCGACGAAGCCCTGCTCGTAGACGTAGTAGATGAGGGTGTTCGTTGCGTCGACCGGGCCGCCGTCCGTCATCACGCTGATGATATCGAATGACTGAAAGGTGCTCAGGATCGAGGTCACGACGAGGAAGAACGCGATCGGCGACAGCATCGGCAGCGTGACCGACCGGAATCGCCACAGGACATTGGCGCCGTCGATCTTGGCGGCGTCATAGAGGTCCTGCGGGATTGACTGGAGTCCAGCCAGGAAGATGACCGTGGTGAAGCCCAGGTTCTTCCAGACGTAGACAATGATGATGGCCGGCATGGCCCACTCGGGCCGGTTGAGCCAGTCCGGCGAGTTCAGGCCGACCCAGCCAAGCATCTCGGCGAGAAGGCCGAAGCGCGGGTCGAAGATGTAGGCCCATACGATGCCGATTGCCGCGCCCGAGAGCATGTAGGGGGCGAAGACGATCGCGCGGGCGCCGTTGCGCCAACGCAGGCGCTGGTTCAGCAGCAGGGCGATCAGCAGGCCCAACAGCAGGGAGAGCCCAACCGCGGCAACCGTGAAGTAGAGTGTGTTCCAGAGGACCTGATGGAACGTGTCGTTCGCAATCAGGTATCGGTAGTTGTCAAGCCCGACGTTTATGCGAACGGGAGACAGCAGATCCCAGCGCTGGGTGCTGAGACGCATGTTCTCGATCATGGGCCAGTAGGAGAAGAGCGAGAAGAGAAACAGGTTCGGACCGGCGAAGAGGATGAAGAGCACCCATTCTTTCCGGAGGATGTTCCAGTTGCGCCGTGGCCTGGCGACCTCATACGCCTGCTGACGAGGGGGTGCGACCAGATGCTTGCCTATGTCTCCCATTCCCGTCCCATCGTGGCTTGCAGGGTTTGCGAGCCTGCGTGCGATCGGCACAACTCCTGCCAGTAGGCATACACATTTCGACCGATGACAGGGCAACGCTCAGGGCCACCGCGGCTAGTCTACGACCGAAGCAAAGGAACATGGCTATCTAAATGCTAACATCCTACCTTGGTTCTTACGACCGCGTCACGGCAAGTGCCTCTTCTGAATGGGTGCTTGCGATCGACACCTCAGCTGAGCGTGCCGGGGTGGCCCTCTGGAACGGCACGGCGCTGCACGAGATGGTGTGGCCATCGGACCGCCGCCAGACTACGGAGGCGATGTCGCGCATTGACGACCTGCTGGCCTCAGCCGATGTCGACGTCAGGGAGATCGTCGGCGTGGTGGTTGCACAGGGCCCCGGCACCTTCACTGGCCTGCGAGTGGGCATGAGCATCGCCAAGGGGCTGGCGATCGCGCTCGGCATACCGATCGCCGGGGTGCCCACGTTGGACGCGATCGCGCTTCCGTGGGCGCAGGCCAATCGGTCGGTGGTGGCGATGCTGGCCGCCGGCCGTGGGCGCCTCGTGTGGCAGAGCATCTCTCCCGGAGGCCCATCGGCGATTCCTGTCAACGGCACGCCCGCTGAGCTGCTGGCCTCGCTCGCTGGCGCCCGCCCGGACGCCATGGTGGGGGAGCTGCCGGTGGCTCTTCGCGAAGCGCTGTCAGGCGCGGCGGTGCCGGTGCTGAGCGAGCCCGGGTTGACGAGCCGGATCGGGGCGATCGCACTGCTCGGAGCGCATCGGCTCCGGCATGGGCACGCCGATGACCTCGTGACTCTGGAGCCGCTCTACGTCCACGGACTATCGAAGACATCGCGTCCCGTACGCGACGCTCGACCGTAGTTGCGGGTGTGGCCAGCATCGCCGAGGTGCCTGATACTGGGCGCAAACGGCGTGGCTGAGCGGCCCGAGCCAGTATGTTCGATTCTCAAGCGAGGCACATTGTTGAGCACGAACACGATCGAACGGCAGGATTCCATGGAAACAGTGAATGAAGTTGTCCAGCGGCGCTTCGGGTCGGTGAGCGAGCTCGAGGAGGCGCTGCGAGAGAAGAAGTACGTCACGGACCGCGGCCTGGCGACCACGCTGTATCTCACGCTGACGATGCGCAAGCCGCTGCTGCTCGAAGGTGAGGCCGGCGTGGGCAAGACCGAGATCGCCAAGGTGCTCGCCGACCTGCTCGACACGCCGCTCATTCGGCTCCAGTGCTACGAGGGGCTGGACGCGAACTCGGCCATTTATGAATGGGACTACCCGAGGCAGATGCTCTTCCTGCGATCACTGGAGGCCACAGGGGATCTCGACCGCGAGGAGGTGCGCAAGGACCTGTTCAGCGAGGAGTTCCTGCTCAAGCGGCCGCTGCTGCAGGCGATCGATGTTGCCCACGACAAGGCGCCCGTGCTGCTCATCGACGAGGTTGATCGGGCCGACCAGGAGCTCGAGGCCTTCCTACTGGAGCTACTCTCCGATTTCCAGGTCACCGTGCCGGAGGTCGGCACGCTGCGTGCCGAGCATGTACCGATCGTGATCCTGACTTCCAATCGAACCCGGGAGATCCACGACGCCCTCAAGCGCCGCTGTCTCTACTACTGGATCGACTTCCCCAGTTTCGAGAAGGAGTCACGGATTCTCACGGCGAAGGTGCCGGAAGCAAGCGAGCGGCTCGTCACGCAGATCTGCACCTTCACTCAGGGCCTTCGCGACGTCGATCTGTTCAAGTCGCCGGGGATGGCCGAGACGCTTGACTGGGCGGCGGCGCTGGAGGCGCTTGGCAGCAGGGAGCTTTCGGATGAGGTAGTCGAGGAGACGCTGGGCGTGATTCTCAAGTATCAGGAAGATGTCGACAGGATCACCGGCGACGTCGCCCAGCGGCTCGTTGCGGAAGCACTCGATGCAACACGACAGCCAACCCCTTAGCCAGTACAGCGAGCGTCACAATCAGCGCTCGCGTGAGCCCCAGGTCAACGCCGCCACTATCCGGCGGAACCTGCTGCGCTTCGCGCGGCGGCTGCGGGCGGCCGGAATGAACGTGGGACCGGGACAGATCCTCGAGTTCGTAACCGCGCTTGAGCAGGTCTCGCTTGAACGGTACGACGACGCGTTCCACGCCGCGCGTGCCACCCTCGTGACCCGGCCCGAGCAGCTCAGTGCGTTCAGGGCCGAGTTCGAGCAGTTCTGGCATGACCTACTCCAGGAGCGGATGATGCCGCTTGAGGAGTACCTCTCCAGCGACGAGGAGCGGACGGGCAAGCCGAAGCGGGGTGACACGCCGGAGGACCGCGAGAGCAGGCACGGGCAGTCGGGAGAGGCGCAGGAGTCCGACCGGCGGATGCTTGCGATCGAAGGCGTCGACCGCGAGGGTGACATCGGTGAGCGTGAGGAGTACGAGACCCCGCCCGAGGATGTGCTGCTTTTCAGCGCCAGCGAAGCGTTCCGCAAGAAGGACTTCTCGCAGTTTACGGACGAGGAGATCGCCGAGGCGCGCCGCATCATGGCGGAGATGTCATGGCGTCTGAGCACGCGCGAGACGCGACGCCGGCAGAAGGCGGTGCGCGGGGACTTCATCGACTACCGGCGTACCCTGCGGCAGTCGATGAAGCAGGGCGGCGTTCCGATCGATCTCAGGTTCCGCACCCGGAAGCAGCGCATGCGGCCGTTGGTGCTGATCTGCGACATTTCAGGCTCGATGGATCGCTACTCCCGCATGCTGCTGCGCTTCGTGCACGCGCTCGAGCACGGGCTTGATTCGGTCGAGGTCTTCGTGTTCGGCACTCGGCTGACCCGGATCACGCGGGAGCTCCGTAAGCGCGACGTCGACCAGGCGATCGAGGACGTGGTGGCGTCTGTCGACGATTGGTCCGGTGGAACCCGTATCGGTGAGGCGATCAAGACGTTCAACTTTGAGTGGAGCCGTCGCGTGTTGCTCTCCGGCGCGACCGTGGTGGTCATCAGTGATGGTTGGGACCGTGGTATTCCCGATTTGCTCGGCGACGAGATGGCGCGTCTGCAGCGGTCCTGCCGTCGGCTGATCTGGCTTAATCCGCTGCTGGGCGCGGCGGGATACCAGCCGCTGACACAGGGTATCCGCGCGGCGCTGCCCTATATCGATCACTTCCTGCCTGTGCACAACCTGGAGAGCCTCGGAGCGCTCGCCGCGCTACTCGGCGAGGCCGACGAGCAGCCGCCGAGGCGGGCGTCGCACCGGGTGGTATCCAAACGCGCAGCGGAGCGAGAAAAGAGAGAGAAAGGAGCGATCGATGGCTGAGTGGCTTCCGGAGATCGATCAGTGGCGTTCCGAGGGGAAGAAGGTCGCCCTCGCCACGGTGGTCAACGTGATCGGCTCGGCACCGCGTCCCGTCGGGGCGCGCATGGCCATCAACGAAAAGGGCAAGATGGCCGGGTCGGTGAGTGGTGGCTGTGTCGAAACGTCGGTGGTGCTCGAGGCGCAACAGGTGCTCAAGCACAATACGCCGCGGCTCGCTGAGTACGGCATCTCCGACGATATGGCGTGGGATGTGGGACTGTCGTGCGGTGGGACGATCGAGGTCTTTATCGAGCCGATGGACGCGTAGTGATGGCGGCACCGCCGGACTCGGGTGCGGTCTACGATGAGGCGCGCCGACTCGCCGCTGAGGGTACGACGGCCGTTGTGGCGACGGTGGTCGAAGGGGACCTGGTCGGGAGCAAGGCGCTGATCACGTCCGGCGAGATCACGATGGGATCGTTGGGGTCGGAGGCGCTGGATGAGTCGGCCCTCAGAGCGGTGAGCACGAGCGCTGGAACACCGGCGTCCGGGCTGCTGGAGGTGGACGAGGGAACGCGGATCTTTCTCGATGTCTTCGAGCCGAGCCGGCAGCTCATCATCTTTGGCGCCGTGCACATCGCGCAGGCGCTGGACACGTTCGCCCGCAGGCTCGGCTATCGCGTGGTGGTGGTGGATGCCCGGCGCGCCTTGGCCACACGCGAACGCTTCCCCGACGCTGACCAACTCCTGGTCGCATGGCCAGCGGACGCCTACGAGCAGTTGACGGTGACTCCGAATACGGCCATTGCGATCCTCTCGCATGACCCGAAGTTTGACGAGCCGGCGCTGCTCGGAGCACTGGAGACGGGGGCCCGATACATCGGTGCGGTTGGGAGTAGCAAGACCAACGCCGATCGGCGGCAACGCCTGTTGGATGCCGGCGTGAGCGAGGAGCAGATTGCGCGTGTGCGTGGGCCGATCGGGCTGGACCTGGGCGGATCCACACCGGAGGAGATGGCGGTCAGCATCCTCGCGGAGATGATCGCGGTGACGCACGGGCGCGACGGCAGACCGCTCACGGAGATCAAGGGCGCGATACGGGGTGAGTAACGACCGCGTGTTCGCACTGGTCCTTGCAGCGGGGCTGTCCCGCCGGCTCGGGCGGCCGAAACAGCTGCTGCAGCTCGGTGGGAAACCGCTGGTGTGCCACGTGGTTGAGGCCGCCCTGGCGGCGCCTATAGACGGTGTGGTGGTTGTCATCGGCTCACACGCTTCGGAGGTCGAGCAGGCGCTGCTCGATTACCAGACCTACCGCGTGTTCAACCCGCATTTCAGCAAAGGGCAGGGAAATTCGCTTTCGGCGGGGGTTCGCGCGATACCGTCGACCGTTGACGCTATCGTCGTTCTCCTTGCCGATATGCCGGGCATCAGGACCGAGGCGATCGCGGCAGTCGTCGAGCGGTGGCGGCAGACTCGCGCGCCGGCGGTGATGGCTCGGTACACTGACGGTGACGGTCATCCCGTGCTCTTCGACCACTCGGCCTTCACCGATCTCGCGCGTCTCCAAGGCGACTCTGCCGGCAGGGAGGTGCTGCGCAGGCTCGGTGATCAGGTGGAGCGCGTCGACGTGCCGCTCCCTGGCCCACCGCTCGACGTCGACACCGAGGAGGACTGGGAGCGGTTGCAGGCATCTTGGGGCTGATCGTGGGCCGGGACCGGGCAGGCTGCTAGCTGCCGTCGAAGTGGCCTTCATCCTTGATGCGGCCGACCACTTGGTCGAACGCCGCGACCGTGCGCTCGACGTCGGTGGTGTCATGCTTCGTGCACGTCAGGCCACCGGCATGGAACAGGTGTACACCTTCCAGCAGCATGCCGACCTCGAGCAACATGCCGAGCGGCGACCCTCCGCTCTTCTTGAGGTACTCGGGATCGACCCCCTCCGGCGTGCGCAGGTCATCGCCGGATCGATTAGTGCACCGCTTGTCGAGCGCCACGTGGAAGACTGAGCTCTCGCCCCACGCAAAGCCTGGCGCGTCGTGCTTCTCGAGCACGCGGTTCATTCCACTGCGGATGTCGGCGGCGATCTGGTCGCAATGGTCGTGGACCGATTGGTCGTCGATCTTCACGAGGCAGGCATAGCCCGCCGCCGCAGCGAGAGGGTTGGCGTTGTAGGTGCCGGCCTGCGGGACGCGACGCTTCGAGTTCCAGGCGGCGTCGTCGGTGAAGCGAATCACGTCCATGATGTCGCGCCGCCCGGCAACCGCGCCGCCCGGCATGCCGCCGGCGACGATCTTTGCCATCGTGGTGAGGTCCGGCGTGATGCCGAAGCGCTGCTGCGCACCGCCCGGCGACCAGCGGAATCCGGTGATGACCTCGTCGAAGATCAGCACGGCATCGTGCTTGGCGGTGAGGTCGCGCACCCCCTGCAGGAATCCGTCGGCGAGCGGGATCGTCGTGTAGGAGCCACCGCTCGGTTCGAGAATGACGCCCGCGACATCACCCTGGACCAGACGTTCCTCGAGCATGGCGAGGTCATTCGATGGCACGACACTCACCGTGCCGAGCGTCTCCGACGGCACGCCAGGTACGCTCACATTCTCGAACGGCGGCTTCTCTCCCTTGAGCGCGTAGTCCTGCCAGCCGTGGAAGTGCCCCTCGAACTTCAGAATCGTTTTCTTCTGCGTGTAGCCCCGGGCTACGCGCATCGCCAGCAGCGTCGCTTCCGTGCCGGAGGCGGTGAATCGTACCTTCTCCGCGGAGGGGACCAGCTTGACGATCTGCTCCGCCCAGCGGACCTCACCCTCATGACCGGCACTGAAGTGCGTGCCGATCGGCACTTGTCGTTGTATTGCAGCCGTGAGGTCCGGATCGTTGTGCCCGAAGATGACCGAGCCATGCCCGACACAGAAGTCGATCAGGTCGTTGCCTTCGACCGAGGTCTTGTGCCCGCCGTCGGCTCTCGCTACGTAGGGCGGGAACGGCTTGATGAAGCGGCCGTCGTGAGTGATTCCGCCGACGATCGACTCGCTCGAGCGCTCCCAGAGCGCCTTCGATGCGGCGAATTCCTCGTGATAGTCCTCGTGAATGGTGCGAACTGGCATGCCGGGGGATTCTCCTGGTTCTGATGATTGGCGCCTGCAGCATGTCCGTACGGAACTGGGCGCCGTGTGTCGCTGTGGGCACTATATGGGCCATTCGAGAATGCTGCAAAAGCCCTGCGAGGCTGGGCATGATGGCATGATCGGATGTCTCCGACGACCTGCCCGGCGGTGCCCATGCGGTAAGATTGATGCTATACGAGGAGCGCGACCCCGGCGACATCGTGCCTCCGGACCGTCACGCGCTGCATGTCACAGTGAACGGAATCGTGTCGAAACCCTCCATCATCATCGTCGGATCCAATCACGAATGTGCGTCGGTGGACCTCCGGGAGCGGCTGGCCTTCAATGGCGAGACGCTGACCGGGGGGCTTCGTGCGTTGCGCCAGCATGTCGATGAGGCGCTGATCATCTCGACCTGCAACCGCACGGAGCTTTACGCAGTCGCCGAGGACGGCGAGCAGGGGCGCGAGCGCATCATCGATTTCCTGTCGAGCTACCACGGCATGCCGCGTCACGTACTCGATTCGATGTCCTACGCACATACCGACGCGAGTGCAGTTCGGCACATCTTTCGGGTGGCGAGCGGGCTCGACTCGATTGTGCTGGGCGAGCCGCAGATCCTCGCGCAAATCCGTGACGCGCTGGAAGCCGCTCGAACTGCGGAGAGCGCTGGCGCCTACCTCCAGCGTCTCGCCACTGACGCGCTCAAGGTCGGCAAGCAGGCGCGCACGGAAACAGACATCGCCCGGAACAACCTCTCGATCAGTCACGCCGCCGTCGCGCTCGCCGAGCGGGAGCGGCCGGATCTCGCCACCCAGCGAGTGACCCTGCTTGGTGCAGGCAAGATGGCATCGATCGCCGCGCGGGTGCTGGCAGCGCGCGGAGTGGCGCAACTGACGATCGTCAACCGCTCGGTTGGCAAGGCGGAGCAGCTGGCCGCCCAGATCGGCGCCACGGCTCGGCCAACGACGGAGCTGCGAGAGGCGATCGCCGAGAGCGATGTGGTGATTGCGGCGATCCTCACCGAGGAGCCCGTCATCGTTCCCCTGATGCTTGAGGGGCGCACGAAGCCGCTGCTGCTGATCGATCTCGGCGTGCCCCGGATCGTCGATAGAGGATGCGGCTACGTAGCGCAGGTCGAGGCACGAGATGTCGACGATCTCGAATCCGTCGCCCATGAGTCGCGACAGCGCTACTCGAACGAGATGAACAAGGTCGAGCAGCTCGTCGACCGCGCCATTGACGACTACCTCCAGTGGGCCAGGAGCCGAACGGCTTCCGATGCCATCGCCGCGCTGCGTCACCAGAGCGACGCTGTGCGGGATCGTGAGGTCGAGCGAGCGCTGCGGCGGCTGGGCCACCTGTCCGAGCGCGATCAGAACGTCGTCCGTGCGATGGCGAAGGCGCTGACCAACACGCTCATGCATGAGCCTGTGCAGTCGCTCCGCAACGCCGGCAGCGAGCTCGAGATACGCTCGATCCTCGCGCATCTCGGCGTCGACCCAGACGAGCCGGACGACCGCTGAACGGCTGCGATCGAGAAAGCGAACCGTGCCGATGAAGTCACAGGGGAATACCATGCCTGCCGAATCGACAACCCGCACAACGCCGCACTACGCGAAATCCGCCGAGGCCTACGCCACTGCACAGCAGGTGATGCCCGGCGGCGTCAACAGCCCGGTGCGAGCCTTCCGGGCTGTCGGCGGGACACCGATCTTCGTCGAGTCGGGCTCCGGAAGCCGCTTCACTGATATCGACGGGAACACCTACATCGACTACGTCCTCTCCTGGGGACCGCTCATTCTCGGACATGCGCATCCGAAGGTCGTCGAGGCGACGAGCAATGCGCTCCGCAAGGGCACCAGCTTTGGGGCACCGACGGTCGCCGAGACGCGCCTGGCCGAGCTGATCGTTGAGCGCGTGCCCAGCGTCGACATGGTGCGGCTCGTCTCCTCGGGCACCGAGGCGACGATGAGCGCCCTGCGCCTCGCGCGTGCCGCCACCGGCAGAGACAAGATTGTGAAGTTCGCCGGCTGCTACCACGGCCACGGTGACATGCTGCTGGTTCAGGCAGGCAGCGGCGTGGCAACCCTCGGGCTGCCCGATAGTCCCGGCGTGCCGAAGGGCGCCACGCAGGACACGCTCGTCGCCACCTACAACGACCTCGATAGCGTGCGGGCACTTTTTCATCAGTATGGCGACGAGCTTGCCACGGTGATCGTCGAGCCGGTCGCCGGCAACATGGGCATGGTCGAGCCGGTTGAGGGCTTCCTCGAGGGCCTGCGCGAGATCACCGCGAAGCATGGAGCGCTCTTGCTCTTCGACGAGGTGATGACCGGCTTTCGCGTCGCGCCTGGCGGTGCCGTTGAGCGGTTCGGCATCGAGCCGGACATCGTAACCTTCGGCAAGGTCGTCGGCGGTGGCTTCCCGCTGGCAGCCTATGCCGGCAAGCGGGAGATCATGGAGCATGTTGCTCCGGCAGGCTCGATGTATCAGGCGGGCACGCTCTCCGGCAACCCAGTGGCGACTGCTGCCGGGATCGCGACCCTTGAAGTGTTGGCCGAGGAAGGCGTTTGGGCGACGGCCGCCGATCGCGCCGAGCAGCTGGTTCATGGCCTGCGATCGGCAGGAGTCGAGGTGGGCGTGCCGGTGCAGGCGCCCGCGATCGGGACGATGGCTGGCGTCTTCTTCAAGGATGCGCCGGTGAGGAACTATGCGGAGTCGGCGGTCGACGACGGAGGCCGCTATGCGAAGTTCTTCCAGGGGCTTCTCACACGCGGAGTCTATTTCGCACCATCGCGTTTCGAGGCGCTCTTCCTGTCATCCGCGCACAGTGAGCGGGACATCGATCTGGCCGTCGAGGCTGCAGCCGAGATCATGAAGGATATGGCGGCGTAGCCGACAGGTCGTCCCCTCGTACTTCGAGTGCAAATCTGCTTCGTTGCCGGGGACGGACATCTGTGCAAATGGTGCTGAACCGGTAGACCCGCCCCACGAATGGGCGGGTCTTTCTACATGGACAGGATGGACCTGGTTTGGGTACTTGCTGCGTCGATGGTGCCTGCGAACTCCCGCCCGCTTGCGGGGCCGGTCTACCGGTTCGTGGTCACGGGGATCCCCGGTCGGTGACGGCATAAAGGACACCATCCCGGGCGCCGAAGAAGACGTGGCCGTCGACGATTGCCGGGGGTGCCACAATGCTGTCCCCGGCAAGGTAGTACCAGATCTGCTCGCCGCTCTCCCGGTCCAGCCCGGCAATGCGATTCCCCCCAGAAATGACCACTTGGCCACCGCTCTGGACCGGCCCGCTGCGTACCGCCCCACCCGCAGACGCGAACCACAACACCGCGTCGCTCTCGGCATCCATCGCGTACAGCCCGCCATCAGTTGATGGGACGTAGACTGTGGCGTCACGAGCTGTCACGGGAAGATCGGCGGTCGCCTCGAGCGCGAACCGGTCGCCTCCGTCGTCCAGGCCGAGCCCCAGCAGCCGACCGTCGTCCGTAACGATCCAGACGGTGCCGTCGACGATGACCGGTGGGCTGTAGATGGCCGATTCGAAATCCCTTCGCCATGCCTGTCGGCCGGCCTCCGGAGTGAAGGCTGTGACCTTGCCATTGTCAGTGCCGATCACGACGTACTGCTCCGTCGCACTGGGCGGGCCGAAGCTGATGCCATCCGTCGGGGCCTTCCAGACTTCACCGCCGTTCTCCAGCGAGAGCGCGTAGAGCCATCCCTCCTGGCTGACGACGTAGAGGTTCCCGTGCGCGACGGTCGGCGAGGCTGTTCCGGCGTAGCGGATCGTAGTCTCCCAGACGGTCTCGCCGGTTTGGGCGTCCAGCGCGATCGCCTCAAAGCCGGAGACGAGATAGAGGCGACCTTCGTGCCATGTCGGGGTCGTCCGGAGCGCGTAGTCCCCCAGCTCGACCCGCCAGCGCTGCTGCCCAGTCAGGGGATCGATGGCATAGAGGAACCCCGCACGGTTTGTGATGAAGACGGTGCCGTCGGCGATGACGGGTTGCGAGAGAATTTCTTTGCCGGTGTCGAAGCGCCACGCCAGAGCCGGGTTGCCGCTCGGTGGCGGACCGTCCTGAATGCCAGAGTGCGATGGACCGCCGAGCAAGGTGGTGACCGAACCGGTGAGCGTCGCTCCCGCAACGGGAGATGCGGGAGGAGGGGTGGCCTGCATCGCCACCTGGGTCGGTTGAGGGGTCGGCAGGAGCGCAGCCGGATCGGCTGGCAGGGTGCCGCGGGTCAGGACCAGGGCCACGATGCCGATCGTCGAGGCCGCAAGCACGAAGCCGGTACGCCGAATTGCGTCGCCATCGAAGCGCATGCGCCAGAGGCCTGCGGCGGTGAAGGCGAGGCCTGCCAGCCAGGTGCCCAGGCGAATCCAGAATGGCAGCGGGAACATCGTTGCGGCGAGCAGGAGCATCACGCCCGTGATGATGAAGCCGGTGCCTCCGGCAGCGGTAAAGGGCCGATAGCGACGGGCGACGTCTGCTTCACGCCGGATGCGCGCCTCCATCGCTCGAACACCGCTGTTGGGATTCCGAGAGGGTGTCGGCTCGACATCGTCGATGTTGGCGGCGCAACCGACGCAGAACCGGCTGTGCTGATCGTTTTCCGTGTCACAGGCGGGACAGACGCGCACCATAGGCACGTAGCCCGTCCAGTTGCGGGCGAAATTGCTGCGCCGTTCGTGACGACGGGAACTCCCGCCCAACGGAGTGGTGGAGGGGGGATGCTGAAATGGAGTGTCGGGCACGATATCGTTGACCTCCGTCCGTCATGGCGGAGTGTACGTCACCGGGCCTGGTACGGGTGCTCGACGGTTACCGAGCTATCGCGGGCGCGCCACGCAGATGGACCACGGGAAGGAGCCGGTCAGGTGCGCGACGTCCATCTCGCGTTGCACGAACGCACCAAACGCCTCCCGTGACCAGAAGTTGCGGTGGTCGGGGTCGCTGCCCTTCGGGTCGATGTCGAGGTTCTTGCCGCGCGCCATGTTCGCGAGGCAAAAGAACGGCTCGTGCGGCACGCTCAGCACGGCGGCTTTCCGAGCGACGCGGGCAAGCTTCGAGAGCGCCTGCGGGGCGTCATGCAGGTGCTCCAGGACCTCGAAGCAGCATACGACGTCGAAGCTGTCGTCTTCGAACGGCATGTTGTAGATATCGGCGACGAGGAACTCCGCCCGCGGGTTTCGCATGCAAGCCAGTTCGATCGCGGGCTCGTGGGGGTCGAAGCCGGTCAGCTGGAGCGCTGGCATGGCCTGCAGGAAGATCTCGTCGGTGAACCCCTCACCGCACCCGGCGTCCAACAGCGTCTCCGGGTCTTCCGCCTTCACCAGCTCGGTGAGCTTCGCATGAAAACGATCGATCAGCCGTCGCTGGAGCGGGTTGTCGCTGGTGTGCTTCGCGAAGTTGCTCGTCTCTACTGCCTGGGGTGGTTTGTAGAGGTAAGTCTCGCTGATGCTCATCCGGTTCAGATCCTTTCGTCGGCGGGAACCTCACGGCCGTTGATGCCCGGATTCCCGCTGGAGTTCAGCCAAAGGCGGTTCAGGCCAAAGAGTATCGGGATGGCGGCAAAGAGCGCAAAGCGGTAAATGAGCGCTGCCGCAAGGATCGCATCCGCCTCGGGGCTGTAACCGGAGAGCCGGGCGACGACGTACATCAATCCCTCGCGGACAGCCGCTCCTCCGGGAATCGGGCTCA
>DASYWL010000085.1:0-5228 GCA_035936055.1 Thermomicrobiales bacterium | reverse complement strand
GTGGATCGCCATGCCGTCCTCGAACTCCTCGACCTCCTGCCCGAGCTTGCGCAGCTCCCTGACCACGTTCCCGACCCGGTCCGTCTCTTTCACGCGATTGTGGGCGACGCCACGGAAGGTCACCGGACCATCGGCGAACGGCGCGATGCCCGCCAGTGTCTGTGATGTATCCGAGATGTCTCCCATATCGAACTCGCCGCCGCGCAGGCGACCGCCCGACGGGCCGGTGACGATCGTCGCCGTCGCGGTCATCTCGACCGTGCAGCCCATCGCCTCCAGCACCCGGACGAACTCGAGGTCCCCCTGCAGCGCCGAGGGGCCCAGCCCCTCGATGGTAATCGTCCCGCCGGTGATCGCCGCGATGGCGAAGAAGTAGGAGGCCGCGGAGGCGTCCGGCTCGATTGCATACTCCGTTGACTCGTATCGCTGACCGCCCGGGACCCGAAAGCTGGTCTCACCGAGATCAACCTCGACGCCGAATGCGTCCATCACCTCCGCAGTGATGGTGATGTAGGGACGCGAGATCAACTCGCCTTCGACGTGGATGGTGATGTCGCCGCGAGCGGCCGGTGCGGCGAGCAGCAGTCCGGTCAAGTACTGGCTGCTGAGGTTGCCGGGCATCGTCGCTTCGCCGCCGGGCAGGCCGGTGGAGGAGATCGTGATCGGCGGGCAGTCGTTGCCGTTGTCGCTGGTGGCATCGACCTCAAGCTGGCGGAGGGCGTCGAGGAGGGGGCCGATCGGCCGCTTGCGCATGGCCTCGTCGCCGTCAATGCGATAGCGACCCGTGCCGAGCGCGACGACTGCCGCGAGGAAGCGGGCGGTGGTGCCGGAGTTGCCGATGAAGAGATCGGCGGAGCTGGCCGGGATGAGCCCGCCGGCCCCCTCGATCTCCATCGTGCGGGAGTCCTCGTCGATGCGGACGGTGATGCCGAGCTGGTTGAGCGCTCGCGTCATGTAGTAGGTATCGTCGCTGAAGAGCGCCCCGGTGAGCCTGGAGGTGCCGGTGGCAAGCGCGGCGGTGACCAGCACGCGGTTGGTGATGCTCTTGGAGCCGGGGATCTCTGGGGTGCCGGAGACGGGATCGCGAGCCGGCTGGATCTCGATGGCGTCGGGCCAGGTGGTTGGAGAGGGAACGCTGGTCACGGGAACTCCTCTTGGTTGGTTGCTGGACGCGGTTCGGGTGCATGGGGATTCCGGGGTGAGGTCGTGTCAGCTGTTTCACCACTGGTAGCGAAGCGACGAAGAATGAAGGCACCAGCCGCGAGGATGGCGTTTCCGGAAACTCCGAACTCCGCCCATGCCGGCCACTCGAGTAGCCAGGCAATCATCGTCACACTGGCGATCACCCCGGCATAGAGGTACCACCACCAGCTCAGGGGGCCGATTATCGCAACGCCGGCTGCAAGGGCCAATCCGACCGGTATGCGCCGGATGTCCCAGATCAAGGAGTCACCGTTGTGTCCGGCCATCGACAGGATCGGGATCAGGTAGCCGAGCACGACCACGGTACCGCCGCCGGTCCAGAGCGATGTCCGGTGGCTCTCGACTCGTTTGGGCATTACAGGCGGCGAAGGACGCAGCGCCGCAATACGACGCTTTCCAATCCAGGTGATCACAGCGAGTACGGGAATCGCGAGAATTGGTAGATAGGCCGCATCAATCACCGACCCGAGCGCGAAGGTGAGGATGCCGAGCCCGAGTGCGATGTCCCAGAGACCGTCATCAAAGAACGCGGCAGTTGCCCTTGGATGATCGTTCTCCGATGACATGGCCAGTCGCTCCTCAAGGGGCACAATCGAGGGTACAGATGCGCGCCTCAGGTTCTGGAGGAAATCAGACGGGCATCATCATCAGGGAGAGGACGACGCCCGACACCTGCTGTGCAAACCTACACTGAACTCGCCATATCGCTCCACCCCATGGCGGCAGGGACGCGGGTCGTCGGCGTGGCCGGCGTGAGCGTGGGGAGGGGGATGGTCTCAGCTGCGGCTGAGCGCGTTGACGATGGTCTCGACGTTGTAGCGCATCATTTCGATGTAGCTCTGCGGTCCCTCGCCATCGGCGCTCAGCGTCTCGACATAGAGCGGCGGGGCGATCTCGACGTCCGCCTCAGACGCGACCGGCTGCAGCAGGTCCTCGCCGCCGGGCGTGTCGACGAACAGGACCGGGATCTCTCGCTCCTCGACGATCTCGACCAGCTCGGCGACGTGTCCCGCCGAGGCGTCCGCCCCCTCGGTGGAGTGCGACTCCAGCAGCACACCGACGATTTCGTAGCCGTAGGCATCGGCAAACGCACCCATGCTGTGGTGGACCGTAATTAGCTCGCGCTGGTCCTCCGGGATGGTCGCCGTTTGCTCGACGATCCACGCGTCCAACTCCTCAAGCTCGGCGATGTAGGTCTCCGCGTTGGCGGTGTAGGCGTCGGCGTTGTCCGGGTCGATCTCGGCCAGGGTTTCGCCGAGGTGTGTCACGGTGTGGATCACGGCCTGCACGTCGAGCCAGCGGTGGACCTCGTCGCCGCGGTCATGGCTGTCACCGGCATGATCGTCCCCCTCGTGCTCATCGCCGTGCTCGCTGAGGTTGTGGTCGATCGCCGCGAAGGCCTCGTATCGCGGGACGTCGTCACCTGCCGTCTCCAGCAGGTCGTCCAGCCACGGCTCGTAGTCGTCCCCGACCTGCACCACGAGGTCGGCGTCCTCCAGGGTGCGGATGTCATCGGGCGACGCGTCGAAGGTATGCACGTCGCCACCGGCCGGAACCAGCGAGGTGACTTCGATGTGGTCGCCGCCGACCTGCCGCACGATATCGGCGAGCGCGCTGAACGAGGCGACCACCTGCAGCGGCTCGTCGTCCTGTGCGGCGGTCAGGGCTGCCAGCGGGCCGAGCAGCATGGCGACGGTGAGCATCGCGGCGAGCACAGCGCGCCGAGTCCGGACGGATAGCAAATCGGTATGGAACATGGGCGGGTTCCTCTTCCTCGGTTCAATGGGGACAAACAGCAGAACGTTACGCATCTATATCCCTGTCACACCAAGGGGATGTGATACCATGTCTCAGTATAGACAGGCGCATTGTGAACTGACAATGTTTGCCGGTGCCGAGAATGCACGGTTTGGGATGGGCGAGGACGTATCCTTACGACGGTGGAGTTCCTTCGGTCATGAGGAGCGCGTTTGGCATGGCATCGGCGACGAATTGGGCCCGGTTCCGGGCATTGATGGTTCTGTTGGTCGCGGTGTTGCTGGTCCCCTTGCCGGCACCAGTGCACGGCGCGCAGGACGATCGGACAGACTCGGTGACGGCGGCGGCGATCGAGCTGAGCCGCCTGGAGCGCAGCGGTGATTTGCTCACGTTGCATGACCGGCTCCACCCGGACGTCCGCATGGTCGTCTCGCGGGCGGCCCTTGCGGCCTGGTATGCCGGTCCTGACGTGGTGATACCGACCGACGATCCCGAGATTCTCTCGGTCGAGTTCGGTTCGTGGACCTGGCCGGTGACGGAGCGAGCCTATGCCGATGTCGCCACGGTGGTGTTGCGCCAGCAAGGGACGAAGCAGGGGGCAGTCGTGGAACAGATTGAGCTGCAGCACTTCCTCTTCGATGGCGTGCGCTGGCGATGGTTCTTCGGCGCGGACATGCCGTTCATAGAGGCACTCGAGGCACAGACCACGCCGGATGCCGGCCCGTCGGTGCTCGGTGACATCGCCTACGCGAGGGTCGACCTAGTCTGGTCGGAGATCTACAGCCAGGCGGATATTCCCTACGGCTCACCCGACAGTATCAATCCAATCCCCGAGCTCCCCGTCGGCACTGGCTGCGGGCAGATGACGATCGACGAGTACGCAGAGGTCTTCTACTGCAACCTCGATCAGGAGATTTACTACCTGATCGGGTTTCAGGAGCAGATGGCGCGACAGTTCGGCACCTACGCGTGGCCGCACATCATTGCACACGAGTGGGGGCATCACATTCAGTTTCTGGAAGGGATTCGCTCGACAGACGCGCCCGAGCTGGACGATGGCGTCTATGTCATCGAGCAGGAGCTCCAGGCGGATTGCCTCGCCGGCGTCTTCGCCCAGGAGGCGGTCGCGCGCGGGTGGTTGACGATGGAGGATCTCAACGATGCCTACCAGGTCAGCATCTTCGCCGGGGACTTGCCGGGCACGACCTTCGACGATCCGGTCGCGCATGGCAGCGCCGAACAGCGCCAGCAGGCGTTCACGATGGGGCTCGAGGACGGTCTGGTCGGCTGCAACCTCGACCTCGTCTCGGATTAGATCCAGAGGAGGTATCGAACTCGCAGGTTCGGATTCGGGCATACAATGGGGTCATCGAGACGATACCCGACCCAGGAGGCAGGCATGGCGATCACCGAACGCGGCGCACCCCGGCGAACCATCGGCAGCGGACTCGACGTCTTTTCCGACACCCCGCTCCCACCATGGGCCCGCATTCGGCAGGAGCTCGACTCCACCGACGTCGGCAGCATCCCCGACGCCGTTGCACGGGAGTTCGCCAAGCCCGGCATCGGTGACCAGATCACCAAGGGCAAGGTGGTCGTGCTGACCGCAGGCAGCCGTGGTATCGATCGCATCGCCGAGGTGCTGAAGGCGTGCGTGATCGAAATCCGCAATCGGGGGGGTGAGCCGTTCATCATCCCGGCGATGGGCAGTCACGGCGGCGCCACCGCCGAGGGACAGATGGAGCTCATCGCACACTACGGTGTCACCGAGGCGGCGATGGGGGCGCCGATCCGCGCGAGCATGGAGACGGTCCATCTCGGCACGCTCGACGGTGGTGTGCCGGTCTGGTTTGACCGCATCGCTCATGAGACGGCCGACCTCGTCATCCCGGTCGGCCGGGTGAAGCCGCATACCGACTTCCGCGGTCCAGTCGAGTCCGGCCTCATGAAGATGATCGCGATCGGGCTCGGAAAGCAGCACGGCGCGAGCTGGTTCCACAGCCAGGGTATCCACACGTTCGGCGACCTCATCCCGAAGGTGGCCGAATTCACGCTGCAACAGGAGCCGATTCCCTTCGGCATTGCGCTGGTGGAGAACGGTCACTGCAAGCTGGCGATGATCGAGGCGGTCCTGGCGGCGCGGATCCTCGAGCGGGAGATCGAGCTGCTGGAGATCGCCAACGGGACGCTGGCGACCCTGCCACCGGTCGAGCGGCTCGACGTGCTGATCATCGACGAGATCGGCCGTCTCATGAGCGATGCGGTCA
>DASYWL010000084.1:0-15289 GCA_035936055.1 Thermomicrobiales bacterium | reverse complement strand
TCGCGTTCGGTGCCCACACCGATACCGAGGCATTCCGGATGGCCCGCAAGGCTAGAGTAACGCGCGTTATCTCCAATGGCGCCTTCAGTCAACAGTTGCCCGATCTGGTAGAGCGCTACGCGCAGCGGAGGTAGGACATTGCCCATGGAGTACATTGCATCGACGGTCTGAGGCGCAGAGGGCAAGCCTCGCTTCCCGCAAATCCGCGTCACTTTGGCGCGCGATCCCCTCTTGCGTATAATGTACGTACATCAAAGGAGGGGCACATGACACCCAGCACCGGGACTGACAATCTGACCATCGCCGCCGCCGTCGACATCTTCTTCGGCGACCTCCGGCTCGCGCCGCGCAGCCGGACCACCTACCGCATCGGTATCGAAAAATTCTTGCGACACCTCGCGCGCCATGAAGGTATTGACCCGGTCACGGCGCCGGTCGAGGCACTTACCGTCGAGCACGTCACGAATTTCGCGTCAGTGCTGGTGCCGGACGACATCCGCACGCCGGAAGAGGTGTCGGCGATGCGGACGGCACAGAACACGCTGGCAGCCGTGCGCAAGCTGTGCTCCTATCTCAGCGCATACGATCTCCACCCCGACCTCAGCACTGACCGCATCCGGGTCCGGGTCGCTGCGATGATGCCGCGCTTCACCCCGCCGCCGCCCGATGTGAGCCTGGAAGACCTCGAGGCGATCGTCGCGCACGTCAGCAGCCGGCCACGTGAGGAAAAGCCGCACCTCGAGCTGCGGCGTCTCAAGGTGCAGGCGCTGATCCTGTTCATGTATCGGACGGGTGTCCGCGTCTCGGAGCTGTGCGCCATGCGGCGGCGCGACATCTCACTCGACGATGGCGCCGCCCATATTTACCGAGCCAAGGGTGGCAAGAGCCGCACGGTACACTTCGACGCTGATACGGCCCACGCCCTGAGCGCCTACTGGAAGGCGCGGGGCGACCAGCCGCGTGGCGCCGGCGCCAACCCCGCGTTCAGCGGGCGCGACAAGGTCGGAGTGGCCGGCAAGCAGATTAGCCCGCGGACGGTCGAGCACATTGTGTCGGAGATCTGCAACGAGGTCGGCATCGAGAGCGTGGTCACCCCGCACTCCTTTCGGCACGGGCTCGCGACCGAGCTCGTCCGCCGCCGGGTTCGTGAGTCGACCGTACAGACGATCCTCGGGCACGCGTCACCGCAGACCACCCGCATCTACGTCCACAAGTCGGCGGTCGAGGTTGCAGATGAGTATCAGGAAGCCTTCGGCGACTACCGGCCGCCCCGGACCGGGCAAGACTGACAGGAGGGATGGGCATCTGCGGCTGGTGGCGTTGGTCACCGGTGTCGCCATGGCGCTCGGCGTGCTCGTCGGTTGCTCCGAGGGCACCTCACAGGATGCCGAGCGAGGCCAGCAGCAGGATGCCCGGCGGACCTCCGTGGTCAGCGACCTCCAGGCGACACGTTCGGCACGCGTCCTGGAGCCCGGCACCCCTCCTCCACTGACGGCAACAGCCACACCCTGAGGCGCTCAGAACTCCTGCTCCACTTCGAACGCTCACCGCTCCTAGCGGGATGATCGGCGGGCTTGAGGCGAGGGCAGTTGCGGCCATCCTGCGCAGTAATGGGCTAGTTCCTTTGCGAACCCGCCCGGCGGCCGTCTCAACGTGGCTGAAGAACGCTACGCTGTGGCTGAAGAACGCTACGCTCCGCCGAGGGTAACCTCTGGAAGCTCGCAGTTCCCTTCTTCCATCATGCAGGCCACCTGCGCGTTTGCCAGCGAGACCGCCGCAGCTTGAACCTCCTCGGCGCTCGTGGCTCCCTGCACGTCGACCACCACGACCTGATCGCCAACCTGAGCGACAACCCGGACACTGTCTGGCGTGTCGGTGGTACCGCTCATCGTGCTGCTGTACTGGAAGCCCCGCGCAGTGTCGGCGTCTTCGACCGTGATCCCCTCGACGGGCTGCAGATCGACGGTCAGCGGTACCAAGTCTTCGGCCTGGTCGACCACGCGCGCGGCGTTGTCGGCCGACTCGAAGTTTGAGGCCGCGATGGCGACGTACGGTGGCTCGCCCCCATCGCCAACGGTGACCAGCGAAACCCACGATGCCTGCATGCCTCCGAGCGCTGACCCGGTCAGCCCGTAGAGCTGCTCGGATTCAGTCGCCGAAAGATACCCGGCCCGCACCTGGGTGCCGAGGGCACTGGTATCGAGCACGGATGCCGGCAGTGCAGCATCCGTCCCCGCCGGAAACTGGCCGTCGGCAACGGCGTTCGCCCGCGACTCTAGCAGCGTCACTAGTGCCATGACGTCATCCCGATCGATGTCACTCCCCGTGGCGGCAACGCCGACCACGAATCGGTCGACGACGAAGGTCGCATCCATCGTCTCGCCCACGACGGTCAACTCGGCCGGGCCGTCGCCCGCATCCAGAGACTCATCGGTCTCGCCTGCATCCTCGGTCTCGAGAAGCGCGAACGCGGTTTCGGCTGCATCGGCATCCGTCCACGCCGATGCATAGCTCGTGATTGTCACCGTGCCATCTGCATTCTCGTAAACGCTCATGTATGCGCCGAGAAAACCGGCGTCGGTGAGCACGGCGGGCACTTCGCCCGCAATCGGGCCCCCATCAGGTCCGACGAAAGCTTCGCCGACGAGCTCATAGCCAGAGGGCATTTCGGCGGCAGTCAACGCGATCGCCGCCAGAGCCGCACGGGTGTCATCAGCGACCTGTGCATGACTGCCCCCTGCCACTGCAAACATGGTGAGTGATGCGAGCAACACCAGAACGGTGCCTCGCAGTATTCTGCGTGGATGCATCGAATCTCCTGTTGCACAGACGTGTTGAGCCGGGTTCCGAACTCGGCTACCATCTTACCCTATTCGCGTCATCCTCGCCGGGCGTCCCCGCCCCAACCGGAGCATCACCTCATGCCATCAACGACGGCTCCCACGGCCATGATCGCCACGCCCCACCACGTCGCATCGACCATCGGGGTCGACGTTCTGCTCGAGGGCGGAACGGCGGCGGATGCCGCTATCGCCGCCAACGCCGCACTGACCGTACTGCTCCCCGACCAGACCTCCATTGGCGGCGACTGCTTCTTCCAAATCTGGGAACCAGGTGAAGAGGGGCCGCTCGGCTTCAATGGCTCCGGCCGGTCCGCTGCCGCCGCGAACGCCGACGTGGTGCGCAACGCCGGCTTCTCAGGCATGCCTCGGCGCGGACCGTGGACGGTCACCGTGCCGGGCACGATCGATGCATGGCACCAGGCACACCGGCGCTATGGTTCCCTGCCCATGGAACGGTTGCTCGAGCCTGCCATCGAGCTGGCCCGCCACGGCTTCGAGATCTCACCGCGCCTGTCGGCGGCGATCGCTGCAGAAGTGAACGACTTGGCGCAATCACCGCTGACCGCTGCAATCTACCTCGACGGTGGCTTTGCCCCTCAGCCCGGATTCTGGCTGGTGAATGGTGGACTGGCCGACACGCTGGAGCGCATCGCGCGCGAGGGACGCTCCGCCTTCTACCGTGGGGAGGTCGCGGCCGCGATCGTGGAGGCTGTAGGCGGTGGCGACGGCTGGATGACCGTGGAAGACCTCGCAACGCACCGAGGCGAGTGGGTCACACCGGTGGAGTCGCGCTATCGAGACGCCACGGTTTGGGAGCTCCCGCCGAACTCACAAGGCGTCACCGCACAGATTGGTCTCGAGATGATGGAGCGAATGCCCTTTCCCGGCACTTGGGACGATCCCGCTTGGCTCCACGTGGAAATCGAGGCCAAAAAGCGCGCCTTCTCCATTCGCGACCGCTACATGTCCGACCCGGCAGCAATGACGGTCGATGTCCAGGCCTACCTCGATGCCGGCACGATAGACCAACTCTGGGCCGAGTTCACCCCAGCGATGGCGACAACAGGCCAAGTCACCTTGCCTGGGGATACCATCTACCTCGCCGTCGTCGATGAGACCGGTCTCATGGTTTCGCTGATCCAGAGCATCTACTCCGGCTTTGGATCAGCGGTTATCGCCGGCGAGACCGGCGTCCTGCTCCAGAATCGCGGCTCCTACTTCTCGCTCGTGCCCGGTCATGCGAATGAGTTGGCTGGCGGAAAGCGTACCCTCCACACGCTCATGCCAGGCATGATCGAGATCCCCGGGCGATTTCGTGGTCCATTCGGCACCCAGGGAGGCGACGCTCAGGCGCAGGTACACATGCAGTTGGTGAGCCATTTGGTGGACAGCGGAGCCACACCGGGCGAGGCGATCGCTCGACCACGATGGGTCTCCGGTGACGCGCGCCTGGACCCCTTCACCGTCGTCGTGGAGGCGGGCATGGAATGGCACGTGATCGCGGGGCTGCAAGAGCGTGGTCACCAGGTGGCACAGGTCGAGCCAGGATGGCCGCACGCCGGCTATGCCCAGATGGTGCTTCGACAGCCGGAGACCGGCGAGCTCGTCGGTGCCGCCGATCCACGGGCCGAGGGCTCGGTTGAGGGATACTAGCCCTCCGTCGGGCTGGCGGTCGGGTTGAGCAGCCAGTCCTCGAACTGCGCAACGAGCTCGTCCCGGTTGTCGGCCCAATAGGCCCAGTTCTCGAAGAACTGAACCTCCAAGTGCGCAGGCCCGGTCGGCAGGACCTCGACCACATCGGGCCGGATCAGCTCAAGGGCATCGCGGTTTGCCGGCCCGAACGGCAGGTAGAGGCTGAAGTTGGCGCTCGGTACCGCCCGTGTTGCGAAATCGATGAAGCCCATTGCCACGTCGAGATTCTCGGTGCCGCGGGGCACTGCCCAACTGTCGGCCGAGATCATCCCGCCCTGCCAATGCAGATTCACGAGCGACGTCACGTCCGGCAGCACCGCCCGGATGTTCCAGGCGCTCGCCAGCCCCACCTGCCCGGTGCGCACCAGCTCCACAGGCTGTTTGTTGTCCTCGTAGAAGATCGTCGCCTCGCGAATGAGATCGAGCATCTCGAACGCGAGTGGCACGTCGAGGGGATAGAGCTCGTCCTGCGGTACGCCGGCTGCCAGGAGCGCGAATTCGAGCGTGCCGACGGGATAGCGCCTGAGTGCACGCGTGCCGTCGAAGGTCATGAGATCCCAGAAGTCGTCCCAGGAATCCGGCTCATCCTCCAGTGCCGCCGAGCTTGTCATGACGGTGGAGTAGTACATCGCGCCGACACCGTGCTGCATCAGGGCTGGCTCATAGAGCGAGGTCGAGTCCACGATCGCGTAGTCGATCGGCTCGAGATAGCCGTGCTGCGCCAGCGGCAGTACGTCTCCGGTGGGAATCAGCACGACATCCCACACGACCTCACCGTTTTCGACCTGATCGACGAGGTTGGCGATGCCGTCTCGCCCGAACGCCTGGTGTTGCACAGTGACGCCGGTCGCCTCCGAGAAGGGCTCGAAGAAGGCAGCGGTGAGCGCCTCGAGATAGTCGCCGACTCCCGCTGTGGCGACCACGAGCGAGCGGGCGTACCACCGTTCCGGATCGAGATACCCGGGGACCGCCGAGGCGACGGGAGCCTGCGTGGGCGTTGGCGGCGCCTGCGTCGCCAACGCCACGTCATCGACGAGCTCAGCGGGGGCCGTCACCACTTCCTCGGCGACGTCCTCCTCACCGTCGAGGGGTGAGCAGCCGCCGAGCGCGAGTCCCGCACCGGCTGCCATTATGGCGCGTCGTGTTATTCCTTTCGTCATAAAGGGTGCAGACGACATTGCCGTCATCCTCTCGAGGAGCATGGCGCACCCGGGCAGGCCGGCGCAGCGAGACGCGACAGGGCGTTCAGCAGAGTTCAAATAATACGCGATGGATATTCCGGCGTGACCCGCTGGCAGCAACTCCGGCTACCCCGGTCCCCAGATTCTGTTGATCTTGTACACTAGGGAAACCGACGGCGCGATCCGATCGGGATCCGGAGCGTACTCGCAGACCGGGGAGGCAGCGAAGCGGTCGGACATTGGTATGTTCGGCAGCAGCTGGACACACACGGAGATTGCAGGATGGACACGTACAATCTGTACATGGACGAGATTCCGGCAGATGGTGGTGATGACGCCGAAACAGTCGATGTCGAGTTTCGTGTCGTACCTGCAAGCGAAGACGACAGCGATGACGAGAACACGCCGGTGGTCGCCGGTCTGGACCTCGTTGATCTGATCAATCTCCGCGACGCATTGTCGCAGGAGATCGACAACTACGCCCTCACGGCGCTTGAAGCCGAGGCCACTGCGGCGCTTGGCGGAGACGAAGCTGCCGGCTAGGCCCCGGGTGCGAACGGGTGCATCTCGACGAGGATAGCGAACACATGACGGACTGACCCTGCCCCGCAGGTCCCTCCTGTGGGGTGAACAGCCAACGATCCGCTTCATCGCCAGGCGATGGGCGGCTTCGCGATTCACCACGGGCAGGACGTCCATGTTTTCGCTATCTTCCGTTTCGTATCGCGCGGGCGATACGCTTCTCTTCGACCAGCTCACGCTCACCATCAACCGCGGTGACCGGCTCGGTATCATCGGGCCGAACGGTGCAGGCAAATCCACGTTGCTGCGCATCATGGCAGGCGTGTGTGCGCCCACCTCCGGCACACGCACCTTGGCGCCAGGCGCCCGTATCGGCTATCTTCCACAGGGCATTCTCGATCTCGAAACTGGCACGCTCGCCGACGCGCTCGACACCGCCTCTGGTGGTTATTTCGGCACGAGGCGTGAGCTTGATCTCGCTACCGAAGCGCTGTCTGAACCGTATGGCGCAAGCGAGATCGTGCTCGATCGCTGGGAACAGGCACAAGCGGCCTTCGAGGCTTCAGGTGGCTACGACATCGCCGATCGTCTGGAGGCCCACTTCGCGCGCTTCGACCTGCCTCCCGACGCACCGGAGCGCCCGCTGTCGCAGCTCTCTGGTGGAGAGCGAACGCGCGCTGCGCTGGCAACCATGCTCGCGGTGCGTCCTGATCTCCTGTTGCTCGACGAGCCCACCAACCACCTCGATGTCGCGGCGCAGCGATGGCTCGCGAAGTTCATCGCTGACTACCCCGGCGCTATCGTGATCGTCTCGCATGACCGCGCCTTCCTCGAAGAGACCGTGACTCACATCGCCGCGTTCGAAACCGGTTCCAGCACCGTTGAGCTCCACACTGGCGGTTACGAGGACTGGGTGGAGACGCGCCGGAGGCGTGCAGCGACGGAATTCGAGACGTGGAAGCGCCAGCGGGAGAAGATCGCGGGGCTCCAAGCCAGCATCGACCAGCAGGAACGGTCGTCGCGCAAGGTGGAAAGCGAAACAATCCACTTCCACTACCGCAAGCGGGCCGCGAAGGTCGCCCGGGCTGCTACCGTTCGACGCGCACGGCTCGAGCGCATGCTGGAGTCGGAAGAGCGTGCCGAAAAGCCGAAGCCGCAGTGGGGCGTCGCGCTCCAGTTCCCCGAACCGGATGTCCGGGCCCGGGATGTCGTCACGCTCGATGAGGTCATGCTGCAACGCGGTGGGCATCGCATCCTCGACAACGTCACACTGACGCTCCGCTACGGTGACCGGCTCGCCGTCGTTGGCGAGAACGGTGCTGGCAAGACGACAATGCTGCGGGTCATCTCTGGCGAGCTTGAGCCGGACACGGGCTATCGGCGCCTGGCTCCCGGCGTGAGTATCGGCACGCTCGCGCAGGACCAGGACACGCTGGACCCGGCGCTTACCGTGTTGGAGAGTGTGCAGAAGTGCTTGGCCGCATCCGAAGCTGCGCTGCGGACGGAGCTCCACCGCTACCTGTTTGGCGGTGACGCCGTCCACCGTCGAGTGGCCGACCTCTCCTTTGGGGAACGCAGCCGGTTGATGCTGGCGTTGATCGCGATCCCCGGAGCGGATCTGCTGCTCCTTGACGAGCCGCACAATCACCTCGACGTGGACGCGCGCGCCGCGTTCGAGGCGGCCGTGCAGGCGTTCCCGGGCACCGTGGTGCTCATCTCGCATGACCGATACGCCATCCGCCAGATCGCCACCCGAGTGATGCGGATCGCCGAAGGTCGTCTTCAGGAGATTGACGCCAGCATGGACCACGAATTTTAGCCAGTCCGGTGAGGGGGAAGGCGGTTTGGGTGCTCAAGGGATATGTATCTTCAGCGGTCCCGAAACATCACGGCTTCTGCACCGTGCCATCGACCCGGCGGATCTCGGGCCACGCACCGTTCACGGGATGATCCGGGAACGGGTATTTCGCCGCCAGCTCCTCGTCGACGTCCACCCCAAGGCCTAGCCGGTCGTTGCTCCACAACGCGCCGTCGCGCAGCTCCGGCGTGCCTGGAAAAACCTCCCGCGCCCGCTCGGTAAAGAACGTCGCCTCCTGAATGCCGAAATTGCTGCTGCTCAGATTAAGCGCGAGGTTGGCCGCATGCCCGACCGGCGAGACATCACCCGGCCCGTGCCAGGCCGTGCGCACGCCATAGAACTCACACAACGCCGCCAGCTTGCGTGCCGGTGTCAAGCCACCGATGTCCGAGAGGTGCACGCGGATGAAGTCGATGAGTCGTCCCTCGATCAGCGGCAGGTACTCCGCCTGGTTGACGTAGAGCTCCCCCATCGCGATCGGCGTAACACTGTGTTGCCTCAGCATCGGGAACCAGCCGTTGTCCTCCGGAGGGAACGGGTCCTCGAGAAAGAAGAGCCGGTACTGGTCGAGTTCCTGTGCCAGCCGGATGGCATGCATCGGCGGTATGCGCTCGTGGATGTCGTGCAGCAGCTCGACGTCGGAGCCGAGTGCGTCTCGCACCTGCTCGAACATCGCCGGCACGCGACGCAGGTACGCTTCGGGCGACCACCGGTCCTGATGGGTGTCGATCCGCACCGCATAGGTTCGGTCCTGCTTCTTCGAATAGACGCCGTAGGTCGCGTAGCCCGTGACCGCCACCTGGCAACGCAGGTGGCGATAGCCCTCTTCGAGTAACTCCTGGCAGCGCTCGACCACCTCCTCCGGCTCCGAACCGGAGGCGTGGACGTAGACATCCGCCGCCTCCCGCACCTTGCCGCCGAGAAGCTGGTAGACCGGCAGATTTGCGACCTTCCCCTTGATATCCCAAAGCGCCATGTCGATACCCGACATCGCATTGTTGAGCACGGGCCCACTTCGCCAGTAGGAACTCACGAACGAGGCTTGCCAGATATCCTCGATGTCGTGAACGTCGCGGCCGATCAGGAAGGGCCGCAGGTACTCCTCGATGGCCGTCTTCACGGCCAATGGGCGCTGCGTGAACGTCGCGCAACCCAGCCCGTAGAGGCCCGGCTCCGACGTCTCGACTTTCACCACAACCAGACGGATGTTGTCCGGCGCGGTGAGAATGACACGAACATCGCGAATGGTCACCCCGTCTTCGCCGCGGAACCGTTCCCACCCTGGGGGAATCGCCGGCTCGATGTGTCGCGTGCTCATGCTCCACTCCCGTTCGCCTTCGCCCACTCCTGGTAGTCCGCCTCAATATGATCCGCCCAGACCGAGACGTCGATTTCGCCGGACGTGTAGGTTCCCTCGGCCAGGCGCTGCTTCCCGAAGACGTCACGCTGACGAGTGTCCTCCGAAACCTCCACAACCTCCTGCAAGAGATGTGGCGGGATGAACGAAACGCCGGCGCGCGTCCCGAGCACGGCGTCGCCGGGCATCACGGTCGCGTCACCTACGCGGATCGGCACGTTGGCGGCTGTCAGCGTGACGTCATAGATCGCGCTCGGGTGGATCCCACGGCAGTAGACCGGGAAGTCCGTGAGCTGGTTAACGCGCAACGAGTCGCGGATGCCGCCGTCGATGATCATCCCGGTACCGGTCCGCGCCCGCGCTGCGGTAGCAAGGTTGTCACCGATAAACGTGCCGTCCTCGACCTTTCCGAACAAATCGACCACGAGCACGTCCCCGGGCTGGAGCTGATCAATGATCCAGGTGTTCTGGCCACCGGATCGTCCCTCGC
Organism: Thermomicrobiales bacterium; assembly: GCA_035936055.1. Taxonomy (GTDB): domain Bacteria; phylum Chloroflexota; class Chloroflexia; order Thermomicrobiales; family UBA6265; genus JACCVC01. Next base: position 5,346 of record DASYWL010000084.1, on the reverse strand, counting down.
CCGTACCGATCTCCTGGACCACCTCGTTCAGGTCGGGGCGGAGCGGAACGTACTGCGCGGTGACCGCGCGTCCGGTCAGCGGTACATCCGGCTGCAGATGTACTGGCCAGCCTCCTTCGAACTGGAAGTGGTACCCGTGCCGTCGCTCCAGCACGCCCCACGCCTCGTCGTTGGTAACCAGCTTCAGCCGCTCAAGCAGGTCGCTCGGCGTGTCCGGGCGCCCATCCTCCCGACGACCGAACGGACTGTTCGGCGTGAGTCGCTCGATCCGATCAGGGCTGTTGAAGATCATCGTTATTCCTCCCCGCGCGCCACCACATCTGGACAACTCGCATTCGCTGACTCACTATAGCCGCGAATCCAATTCCGGAAACCCCTGATCGTCAAGGAGAGCAGCCGACCAGCGTGAGCATCCTCGCCCTCAGCCTGATCCTGGCGTCGGCCGTCATCCACGCGACGTGGAACCTTTTCGCCAAGCGCCTGTCAGGGGGTGGCGAAACGGTCTGGCTCTTCACGGCCGCCGCGGCGGCGCTCTACGCGCCTGTCGCGGCCGTCACGATCGCGGTCACCGGCTATCAACCTGGCGGCGCCGACCTGGTCTTCCTTCTCGGCACCGGTGTGCTGCAGACGCTCTACTTCGTCGTGCTGAGACGCGGTTACGCTACCGACGATCTCTCCATCGTCTACCCACTGGCGCGCGGAACAGGCCCGCTGGTGGCGGTCGTGCTGGCAACCGCGCTCGTGGGCGAGCGACCCTCGCCCCTGACGGCCGCCGGAGCGGGTGTCGTCGCGCTCGGCACGTTGCTCCTTGTGACTCCCGTCAGCCGCCAATCCGACCACCGAAAGGGCGCGCTCCTCGGCATGGCAACGGGCGTCATCATCGGCTGCTACACGGTCTGGGACGGCTACGCCGTTGGCTCCCTGGCAATTCCGGCGCTGTTGCTTGCATGGGCCGGTGACGCCGGCAGGATGGTGCTGCTCACGCCGCTCGCCCTGCGGAGGCGAATGCTCCTGTCGACACAGATCTGCAACCACCGCCGCGAACTCCTCGCGGTGGCAGTCCTGAGCACACTGTCGTATGTGATGGTACTGGCGGCGATGGAGATCGCGCCGATCAGCTCAGTAGCTCCGGCGCGGGAGCTCGGCATCGTCATCGGCGCACTCTTCGGCATGCTCCTTCTCGGCGAGCCGGGCGGGTGGCGCCGGGTGAGTTCAGCAGCCGTGATCACCGCCGGGGTCGGCCTCGTGGCGCTCGGCTAGGTCGGCGCCGGCTCCTGCGCTCGTTCCCGTCTCGGACCAACGATGTGATGGTCGCGGTAGAAGCGCATGAACCACTGGTGCACGCCAAACGGCTTCTCGCCCTTCCCGGGCATCACCGGTCGCCAGACTGCATCCTCTCGCAACTCCCGCGCGTTCGCCGTATCCCGGAGGTAACTCGCCAATACCGTGTCCCGCAGGTGATCCTTCAGCTCGGGTGAGTCGACCGGAAAAATCACCTCCACGCGTCGGTCGAGATTCCGCTCCATCATGTCAGCGCTGCCGAGATACACCTTCGGTTCGCCACCATTGTGGAACCAGTAGACGCGGCTGTGCTCAAGGAATCGCCCGACAATGCTGCGAACATGGATCGTCTCGCTGAAACCCTTCACGCCGGGGCGGAGGCAGCAGGCACCACGCACGATGAGTTCAACGCGCACGCCCTCACTCGATGCAGCGTAGAGCGCCCGGATGACCTCGCGATCGACCAGCGAGTTCATCTTGAAGATCACGTGGCCGTTGCCGTCCTCGCGGTGGCGCAGCACCTCCTGATAGATGCCTTCCAGCAACTGGCGACGCATGTCGCGGGGTGCGACCCACATCGTGTCGTAGACCTCCTGCTCGCCGTATCCAGTCAGTTCGTTGAAGAGCTCGGAGGCATCACGCGCGATGTCGTCTCGCGAGGTGAGGAAGCCAATATCCTCGTAGACCCGCGCGGTGTTGGCGTTGTAGTTGCCCGTCGAGAGATGCACGTAGCGCCGCAGGCCATCCGCCTCGCGCCGGACCACCAGCGTCACCTTGCAATGAGTCTTGAGCCCGCTGAGCCCGTAGGCGACATGGACCCCGGCCCGCTCCAGAGTCTGTGCCCAGGAGATGTTGTCCTCCTCGTCGAACCGCGCCTTCAGCTCGACGAGCACGGCTACCTGCGTGTCCTCGTCTCGCGCGGTGATGAGCGCCGGGATCAACGGCGAGTCCTTGCCAATACGGTAGAGCGTCTGTTTGATGGCGACGACATCCGGGTCGATCGATGCTGCACGGACAAAATCCATGACCGCGTTGAACGACTGGTACGGGTGGTGCAGCAGGATGTCGTTTTCGCGGATCAGGCGGAAGACACCGAGCGGAGCATCAGGGCCGTCTGTCGACTCGACGCGGGCTCCAAAGACAGGCGCCGGTGCAAAGATCGCCTCGTCGAGATCGGGGCGATCCAACTCCTGCAGTTCCGAGAGGTCCTCCAGCTGCAGGGCACCTTCGACCACGTAGAGGTCGCGCTCCGTTGCTCGCACCTGGTCCATCAGCCAATCACGCACTTCCTCCGGCATGTGGCGGTCGATGTCGATGCGGACCGTCGTACCAAACGGGCGCTGCGAGAGCGTCTCTCGCATGATCTCCATCAGATCATCGTGGCCATCGTCATCCTCGTCCGGCTCCACGTCCGAGTCTCGCAGCAGATGAAACGGGTAGGCGGCGATGATGTCGCTGCCTGGAAACAACCGATGAAGGTTGGCCGCAATGATGTCTTCAAGCCAAGTGAAGCGGGTTGACGCATGCATGTTATCGTCGGCGAGCACCTTGCCCGTCTCCCCTTCCGGTGCGGTCGAAGGCACGGGCACGAATCGCGGCAGCAGCGCCGGCACCTTCACTCGAGCGAAGCGAGAGCCATCGTCACCGCGCAGCACAACAATCAGGTTGAGACTGTCGTTGGAGACATGCGGAAATCGTCGGCCACGATCGACCGCCTGCGGCGTGAGCACCGGAAAGATCTCCTGCTCGAAGACCTTCCGGAGCGCTTGCTGGCAGTCTTCCTCGAGGTCGTCGTACCGCTCGATCGCGACGCCTTGCGATGCAAGCCTGGGCAGCAGCTCCTGATGCACGAGCCGGCAGTGCTCGGTCAGGAGTTTCTGAGTGACCTTGTGGATTTCGCGCAGCTGCTGCACGGGAGTTCTGCCATCGGGACCGTAATCACCGATCCCCGCCATCACCTTGCGCTTGACCCCCGCGACCCGAATCATGAAGAACTCGTCGAGGTTGGCGGCAAAGATTGCAGCGAAGCGCGTCCTGGCCAGCAGCGGCAGATCCTTCTCCGCGGCCTCCTCCAGCACACGCCGGTTGAACTCGAGCCAGCTGAGCTCGCGATTGATGAACAGGTCTGGTGTCAGCGACGGACGCTCGTCCAGGAACGCCTCGAATCTCTCGGGGGCGCTCTTGCCCTTTGCCTGCTTGGGACTCATGATCATCCTCCTGGCGCACGCCATGACTCCCCGGCCCTGCACGCGTCCTTCATAGCCTATGCGGCCTGCCGCCTGAGATGTGTTGAGCGAACACGATGGGTACAATCGAAGACAGAATGCGGTCTGCATCAACCGGAACATACCACCTTCAGAACGCGAAGGAGGATCCTCGATGACTCAGCGCGCCCGTACCAAAGTGGTAGCCACGATCGGTCCTGCCACCGAGTCGCCTAAGCAGATCGCCGCGATGATCGAGGCGGGCGTCTCGGTCTTCCGGCTGAACTTCTCGCATGGGACTCGCGAAACGCACCGACGCGTTTACCACACGATTCGTGAGGCGGCGGAGCAGGCGGAGCGGGTGACCGGCATCCTGCAGGACCTGCAAGGTCCCAAACTCCGCATTGGCGAGCTCAAGGATGGCTCGCCATTCACACTCGAGCAGGGCGAGACACTGCGCATCTGCACCCGGCCTATTGAGGGCACGCCCGACATGGTATCGACGTCGTACGATCGCTTCGGCGAGGATCTTCGGGTCGGAGATCCAGTACTCATCGACGACGGCAGGCTGCGTTTCGGGGTCGATTCCATCGAGCGGAACACCGACGAGTACGGCGACATCGTGACCCTGACGGTGCTTCAGGCAGGTACGCTGAGCCCGAGGAAGGGCATCAACCTGCCGGAGACGAATGTCTCCGCCGAGGCACTCACCGAAAAGGACCGCGCAGACCTGGAATTCGGTGTCGAGCTCGGTGTGGACATGATCGCGCTTAGCTTCGTGCGCTCTGCCGACGACATCCGGACAGCCAAGGCCGCCATCACTGAGGCGGGGGGCACGCAGCCGCTCATCGCCAAGATCGAGAAGCCACAGGCCGTGCGCGTGCTGCAGCAAATCGTGGAGGCCGCGGACGGAGTGATGGTGGCACGTGGTGATCTCGGCGTCGAGATGCCGTCGGAGGGGGTGCCGCTGATCCAGAAGCAGATCATCCGGGCAGCCAATGTGGCCGGGAAGCCTGTCATCACGGCCACACAGATGCTGGAATCGATGCAGCAAAATCCGCATCCGACACGTGCCGAAGCCAGCGACGTCGCCAACGCCATTCTGGACGGCACCGACGCAATCATGCTGTCTGGCGAAACCGCGGTCGGTAAGTACCCGATTCGGGCAGTGGAAACGATGATACGTATTGCCTCGTCCGTTGAGCGCGAGCGGCTGGGCACGCCATGGCAGCTGCGGCGCGAGGGCATCCGCAGCTACCATAACCAGACGGAATCCAAGGCCGTGGGCCACGCAGCGCGCGCGTTGGCCGACGATCTCAGGGCGAAGGCGATCGTCGTGCTCACACGAACGGGGGAAACGGCACAGAACGTCTCCGAGGAGCGGCCGGTCGAGCCCATCATCGCCTTCACCGACAACCCGGTGGTGGGGCGACGGCTCGCCCTCGCCTATGGCGTCGTGCCACTGGTGATGCCGCTGCGACAGACGATCGACGAACTCATCGTGCAGGTAAACCGCGAGATCGAGCGGCGAGACTATGCCTCGACCGGGGACCGGGTGGTGATCGTCGGGGCCGCCCCGCGCCGGAATGAGCACCCGTCAGTCTTCATCGAGATCCACACCATGAGCTGAATCACCGCCAGGATACATCCCTGCGCTCGCTATGGGCGACAGCCATGTACGAAGTATTCACTGGAAAACCCAGGATGCTCCGCTTGCGCTGGGATCGGGGCGGGCTCACTCCTGTAGGGTGCGGAGTAAAGAGATTTCTCGTGTCACGAACGGCAGTGCCCAGCCACGGCGAGCCTGCTTGCAGGCCCGCCGTGGCCCGCACTCTGATTGCCGCCGCCAAGACGACCGCCC
>DASYWL010000083.1:0-18213 GCA_035936055.1 Thermomicrobiales bacterium | reverse complement strand
GCAAAGATCTTCGGCACTTCGGTCGTCGTCGGCATCTCGGTCGACACCGGCTCCAGCGACTCCAGCGCGCCAAGGATCAGCTCGGTTGCCGCGTCCTCGTCGACAATGATGCCGCTCTTCTCGGGCGAGATGCTGCCCTCGGTGCCATCCACGACCATATCCGCATTCACCGCGCGCTGGTCGATATCGGCGTTGACCTGTTCGAACCAGCCCGCCAATACGGTAAGGTCGACCGTGGTGCGCAGCGGTACCCGCTGGTCACTCCGCAGCAGCTGTCGGGTGAATCCGAGACGATCGACTGCACTCTCGTCGCGCCCGAGCTCCCAGGCGGCGTCGACCGACGACTCCACGTCAATCGATGCTCCGAGCTCGGCCAGCGTCGGAGTCCATGTCTGCCCGTTGTAGGTGAAGGTGACGGTGCCGCGCTCGAACTCGGCAGCGCGCTGCTCGACGGTGGCGACCGCCTGCTCAACGGTCATGCCGCCGACACTGACGTCGCCGACAGCGATCGCCGGGTAGACCTTGTCGGCGTAGGCGGCGTGGAAACCAAAGAGCGCGATCGCCGCCACAAGCAGCGCCACGGCGAGCACCAGCAGCAGCCTCGGGATCAGCCGCCCGAGGCGCCCCATGGGGCTGGGATCGTCGCCGTCGAGCACCGAGTCGCCCGTGCTCGTGATCCGGATGGGCGCGTGCTGCTCGTCCGGCAGCACGACCCCGCGCAGAAAATCGGTTATCCGGCCGAACATGGATTCCCATATCGGCGCGCCGTCCGATGCCTCCGCCACGTCAGGAAAGGTCTGTTGCACCATCGATCTGCGTTCTTCCCCACTTCACGGGCACACATCGAAGCGGCCGGTCCAAGGCCGCATCGATCCCCTGCACGATCGCTCGGCGTGCTGTCGGGGTGCGGACGCCCGCTCTCACCCTTGGCTTGCTGTCAGGAGGTCCGCTGCCCCGTGCTACCACATGGGCTGCCGATCGAGCCACACACGAAGACGTACTGCGCGGAACCGTTCCTAGTGACGTATACGCGCGGAGGAATGGATCAGTTGCGTGGCGCCGCACGTGCTGCCCATGCGCGGCATCGTCTACACGCCAGTGACGCTCTACCTCGGCAAGGCCGAGGGATGGACGGTCGTCCAGATGCTTGGCATGCAGCTCGTCTGGTTGGCGGCGCTGTGGGTCTTCGCCGACTGGGCGTGGCGCGCGGTCTTCGACGCCGTCGAGGTCCAGGGAGGGTGACCGGTGAACATCGCCATCCCGTCGATCGCGCAGGTACGCAGAAACGCTCGGCTCTACCTCACCCTCCAGCTCGCTCAGCTTCGGGCCGCGGTTGAGTACAGTGGCGACTTCTGGATCGGGATCATCGGCGCGATGCTGCAGCAGGCGGCCGGACTCGTCTTCATCGCCGCCCTCTTCACCCAGATCCCCGAAGTCGGGGGCTGGACCGCCTGGAACGTGGCGATTCTCTACGGTCTCGCGATGATCCCGAAGGGCCTGATCGAGTTTCTCTGCGACGGCCCGCGGATGCTGCGAACGCAGGTGAACACCGGCGAGTTCGACCGGGTGCTCGTCCGCCCCATTTCCCCGGCGTTGCAGTCCGCCACGGCGATCGCCTCCATCCACGGCTTCGGGCAGCTCGGCCTCGGCATCATCGTGCTGTGGATCGGCATGAGTCGCTCGGAGATGACGTTACCTGGTGGACGCTACCCTTCCTGCTGGTGACGATCGCCGCGAGCGCGGTGATGATCGGTGCGCTCAACTACGTCATCAACATGATCGGTTTCTGGGAGCCGTCGGCCCAGAGCGCGCTGCCCACGCTGGTCGCGCTCATGATCGACTTCGCGAAGCTCCCGCTCGACGTCTTCAATCTGGTGATCCGGGGTCTGGTAACGGTGGTGATCCCCTACGCCTTCATCAGCTACTTCCCCGCCCTCCTGCTCCTCGACCGTGACGCCCCATGGCGATGGCTCGGTCTCGCCACGCCGCTGGTGGCGACACTCGTCGTCGCCATCACCGCTTGGCTATGGGGTGAGGCCCTCAACCGCTATCAGGGCGTCGGGCATTAGCGTGTTCTCGGCAGTTCACCCAAATGTCGATTCCCTGGTTGTCTCCCCAGATATGGCGTGAGCGATGGCCGGATATTTGCCGTCTCGTCCCGTGACGCTATGATGCAGGGACAGGCCGACCACACCGACCATGACAGGAGGCAACACGATGGCTGAGATCACCAACACCGCCGATGCCTTGGAGGCGATTCGCAAGGTCCGCCAGGTCCGGCAGTACGAACCGGGTTCTGTCAGCGACGAGGACCTGAACAGGATTCTCGAGATCGCTCGCTGGTCGGGCAGCTCGCGCAACACCCAACCGTGGCGCTTCGTCATTGTCGAGGACAAGGACGTACTCGCGCGCCTCGCGGAATTGCGGCCGAACATCACCTGGGTCGCCAATGGCGCCCTCGCGATCGCCCTTGTCTTCCCCGGCGAGAACGACATCCACGAGGCTTACGACGAGGGCCGTGTCAGCGAGCGCGTCATGATCGCCGCCGAGATGCTCGGCCTCGGTGCCGGCACCGCGTGGTTTGCCGAGAACGAGGGCGTCGCCAAGCAGATCCTCGGGGTCCCGGACGACATGGTGCTCCACTCGGTCGTCGTGCTCGGCCCCTACAGGACGTCGAAGGATCCACGACCGACCGGCCCGAAGCCCGGCCGCAAGCCGCTCGACGAGCTCGTCAGCTACGGCAAGTGGGGCCAGAAGCAGCGGTCGTAGCAACCGTCCTCCGCTGGATTCGACGCGGCGCACTGGAATCGTGTCATTCTGAGGCCCCTCGCCGGCTCAGAATGACACGGCTTCGTGGTATCCGGAATCGACCAGCACGAAGGGGTGCGTAGGAGCCCTGCGGTCGCCTCCTATTGACGGGCGCACACCCGATCGAGGATGAACCGCTGTGCCTCGATCACATCAACCCCCAACGCGACTCGTGCCGTGGCGGGCGCCTGTGGTCCCGGTTGCCGCGCCACCGTCATGCCGGTCGTCAGCCGGCCTGCCAGCTCGATGTCGACCGCCAACTCGTGCCACTCCAGCAGGTCGGGCCGGACGATCCCCGCCGCGGCGAGGGGGTCGTGGAGGAAGGTCTGCCCGCCCCGATTCTCGAACGGCGGGTAGAGCATCACCTGGTCAGCGACGGCGTCGTGGAACAGTGTCCCGACCTCCCGGATCTCGGCCACGTCCTCTCGCGTGATCACCGTCTTCAGCGTCACGTCGAGCGGCACCAGCGAGATCGGCGCGCCAGACGCAAACACGACCCGTGCAGCCTCGGGATCACTGAGGATGTTGTGCTCTGCCGTACCCCGGCCGCCGGTCCACGGCGCGATGTACCCGCCCATGATCGTCATGTGTACGAGATTGCTCGCCAGACCCGGCTCCCGGATCATCGCAGCTGCAACATTGGCCAGCGGCCCGACCGCGAGCAGATGCACTTCGCCCGGTTGCCTCATCACCCGCTCGATGAGGAAGTCGACCGCATGTTGGCCCGGCCCCTGCCCGAACCGCTCGTCGTCGCCCGCCTCCAGCAGCCCGACCCCCTCGTGCCCTGGCCAGTAGACCTGCCGATTGCGCACCAGCGGCTCACGCACCCCTTCGTGGACCGGCACCTCATCTCGGCCGCGCAGGTGCAGCAGCTTGCGCACCATCCGCGCCCGCAGGGCGACGTCGCCGTAGACCGTGGTGACGCCGACGAGGTCGATCTCGGGTGACCCCAGCAGCACCGCCAGCGCCAAGCAGTCGTCGACATCGGTGCCGATGTCGGTGTCCAGAATCACCTGTATCCGCTCGCTCATCATGATCACGTCCCCTGCCCCGATGCCCGGCACGCCACCTGCGAGCTACCCGGGAACCTCCGCCTTGGGGGATGCCATACGCGCCTCCCTCGGCGGATTCATATACAATGTCCCAAGTCTGTGCAGTGTGCGCTGACCTCGCCCTACCCCTCCGGTTCCGACCCTTCCCTGATTCTCTCACGAACCCAGATGCGGTCTTCCGGCATGGACGCGGCACGGCCAGCGACCCTTTTAAAGGAGCATCGCGATGAGCGACGGCAAGTCCAATGGGAAGACGAACAGGAAGCCGCAGGCCGACAAGCCGGCCCTGACCACACGGCAGGGCCACCCGGTCCACAACAATCAGGACCTCCGCACGGTCGGCAACCGCGGCCCGGCCACGATGGAGAACTACCAGTTCCTCGAGAAGATCAGCCACTTCGACCGTGAGCGCATCCCGGAGCGTGTCGTTCACGCGCGAGGCACCATCGCCCACGGCGTCTTCGAAGCCTACGGCACCATCGGTGACGAGCCGGCCAGCACCTACACCCGCGCCAAGCTCTTCCAAGAGAAGGGCAAGAAGACCCCGGTGACCGTCCGCTTCTCGACCGTGGCCGGTGGCCGCGACTCCTCCGAGGTCGCCCGCGACCCGCGCGGTTTCGCGGTCAAGCTCCGCACCGAGGACGGCAACTGGGACCTCGTCGGCAACAACCTGCCGGTCTTCTTCATCCGCGACGCGATCAAGTTCCCGGACTTCATCCACTCCCAGAAGCCCGACCCGGTCACCAACGAGGCCAACGTGCCGCAGCGCGCGTTCGACTTCTGGGCCGCGTCGCCCGAGTCGATGCACATGCTCACGTGGCTCTTCTCGCCGCGCGGCATCCCGGCCAGCTATCGGCACCAGGACGGCTTCGGCGTCAACACCTACCGTATGGTCAACGACAAGGGCGAGGCTGTCCTCGTCAAGTACCACTGGAAGAGCCAGCAGGGCATCAAGTCGCTGACTGCTGCCGAGGCCGCCGAGATCCAGGCGAAGACGCTCGGCAGCCACACCAAGGACCTCTACGACGCAATCGAAGCCGGCGACTACCCGCAGTGGGAGCTCAACGTCCAGATCATGAGCGACGACGAGCACCCGGAGCTGGACTTCGACCCGCTGGACGACACCAAGACCTGGCCGGAGGACCAGTTCCCGCTGCTCCCGGTCGGCATGATGACGCTCAACGAGAACCCGAAGAACCAGTTCGACGAGAACGAGCAGATCGCCTTCGGCACCGGGGTGCTGGTAGACGGCCTCGACTTCTCCGACGACAAGATGTTGGTCGGCCGCACCTTCTCCTACAGCGACACCCAGCGCTACCGCGTCGGCCCGAACTACCTGCAACTGCCGGTCAACCGGCCGGTGGTGGAAACGCGCACCAACCAGGAGGGCGGCCAGATGTCCTATGGGGTCGACAAGCGCGGCGCCGACCAGTCGGTCAACTACGAGCCGTCGGTGCTCGCCGGTCTCTCCGAGGCGGACGACTCCTACACGCTCTACCAGCCCTACGTTGACGGCAATGTCGTCAAGGAGCCGATCGACCGGACCAACAACTACAAGCAGGCCGGCGAGCGCTACCGCACCATTGAGCAGTGGGAGCGCGATGACCTGGTGCTGAACCTGGTCACTGGGCTCAGCCAGTGCGACCAGGTCCTGCAGGACATGATGGTCGAGCACTTCACCAAGTGCGACGAGGAGTTCGGCCAGCGTATCGCCGACGGCCTCAAGATCAAGATGTCCGAGATGTCGAAGATGGGCACCGAGCAGCAGCAGCGCGTCTAGCGCCCGCCAGTTGCCATCATCACGCGCAACGACAGCCGCCCGGAGGATTTCTCTCCGAGCGGCTGTTTACATCTAACCGAGCAGCAGTCTGCGCCATCCACTTCAATCCGTAGGGGCGGACCTGCCGCAGGGAGTTGTCCGCCCATGTTGCTCCCGTCTGTAGGCGGGCCGACCACCACCGCACAGGTCAGCCCCTACACGATGCTAACTTCGAAGGCAGCTCGGCCAGCGACTCCACCACCAGGAACGGTGTGACATCGGTGTCCGGCAGGTCCTTCCCGCAGGAGATCCACACGCCCCGAATCCCGGCCTCCTGCGCGCCGGCGACGTCCCGCCGGAAATTGTCGCCGACCATCACGCATTCGCCAGCTATCAGCCTAAGCTGCCTCACCGTCTCGTCATACATGCGCCGATCCGGCTTGCCGAACCCCAGCTCGCCCGAGATGACCACCACGTCGAACCGGTCCATCAACCCCGTGCGGACCAGCTTCTCGCGCTGGACGTCCGGCAGGCCGTTGGTCACGATCGCGAGCCGGTATCGCTCCTCCAACTGATCGAGCGTCTCCTCCACGCCGGGGATGAACGGGTTTGTCGACACGCGCTCCTGCTCGAACCGGGCGTCGAGCTCGCTTGCCAACATGTCGTCATCGATCCCGCAACGGCGAAGGGCACGTTTCCAGCTCTCGCTCCGAAACCCCGGTCCCCAGGCCCGCATGGCAACGGTCCGGGGGTCGTTCCCCTCGAACCGGGCGCGGAGCCCTTCGACCTCACTCGTGCCGATGTCATCACACCAGGCGGGGTCCGGGCCCTCCAGCCACAGCGCGCGCGCCTCCTCCTGCACGGCTACAATCAGGCAACCAGGGTCGACTGCAGCGATCTCCGCCGCATGCGTCGCCGTCGCGCTGAACGCAGCCTCGGTGGCCAACTCGTCGTAGAGGATCGTCTCGTCGAGATCCAGCAGAACCGCCGAAATCGTCTCTCCCACCGTTGCCTATCCTGTCATGCCCAGTGATGGACGCCCTCCAACGATATGCGGTCGTCCAACCCTCTATAGCACGAGATTTCCGTGCCGCAAATGTGAAATTACTGCTACATCACGCACAGAGGGTTACATCAACGCATAGGCGCCCATCTATGCTTCAGGCGGCGGAAGGTATATCGCCCGCCCACTCCGTACCACGCCACGAGAACGTCACATGTCCGCAACGCCATCCGTCACTACCACTGTCGACCGCCAGCGCGATGAGCAGCTGCAGAAGCTCGGCGTGATCGACCGCTTCCTGCCGCTCTGGATTTTCGCCGCCATGGCGATCGGCCTCCTGCTCGGCAGGATCTTTCCCGATCTCGGCGAGCAGCTGGACCGGGTGAAGATCGCCGGCGTCTCCGTGCCGATCGCGATCGGCCTCTTCTGGATGATGTACCCGGTGGTGGCCAAAGTGAGGTACGGCTCGCTCGGCAGCGTAGCCTCCAACGGCCGGTTGCTCTCCCTCTCGGTCGCCCTCAACTGGATCATCGGTCCGGTGCTGATGTTCGCGCTCGCCTGGGCCTTCCTGCCCGACGAGCCGCACTACCGAACCGGGCTCATCCTGATCGGTCTCGCGCGCTGTATCGCGATGGTCTTGATCTGGAACCAGCTCGCCTGCGGCGATGGTGAGGTTGCCGCCGTGCTGGTCGCGATCAACTCGCTCTTCCAGATTCTGATGTACTCGGTGCTTGGATGGCTCTTTCTCAGCGTCATCCCCGGCTGGTTCGGCGCTGACTCGGCGGCGCTCGACGTGTCGATGGCCGACATCGCCCTCAATGTCGGCATCTTCCTCGGCATCCCGCTGTTCGCCGGAGCGCTCACCCGCTTCTCACTCGTCCGGAAGAAGGGCGAGCACTGGTACGAGCACACGTTCCTGCCGAAGATCGGTCCGACCGCACTTCTGGGCCTGCTCTACACCATCGTGATCTTGTTCTCGATGCAGGGCGACCGCCTCGTCGAGCTGCCGATGGACGTGCTGCGCATCTCACTGCCGCTGCTGGCGTACTTCGGCATCATGTTCGGCATCGCCTTCGTCTGGGCATGGCGGCTTGGCTTCTCCTATGAGGAGACGGCAGCGATTGCCTTCACCGCCGCCGGTAACAACTTCGAGCTGGCCATCGCCGTCGCGATCGGGGACTTCGGCATCAGCTCCGGCGAGGCGATCGCCGGCGTGGTCGGTCCGCTCATCGAGGTCCCCGCGTTGATCGCATTGGTCTACGTTGCGCTCTGGCTCCGCAGACGCCTCTTCACTCCAAAGGGAGCTCCGGCATGACGCGCATTGCGATCTTCGGAGACATCCACGGCAACATCCAGGCCGCCCGCACCGTGCTGGAGGACATCGACAGCGCCGGGGTCGACCGGCTCTACTGCCTCGGAGATCTCATCGGCTACGGTGCCAGCCCCAATGAAGTGATCGACCTCGTCCGTGAGCGCGACATCCCGACGATCATGGGCAACTACGACGACGGCGTCGGCTCCGGCCGTGACGACTGCGGCGGCGCCTACAGGGACGCTGGCGAGCGCGAGCGCGGGCAGGCATCGCTGATGTGGACGCGAGCGCAGGTCGACGCCGAGCGCAAGGCGTGGTTGCGATCGCTGCTGCCGGAGATCCGCGTCGAGGCGCATGGTCATCGCATCCGACTCGTTCACGGCAGTTCGCGCCGCATGAACGAGTACCTCTTCGAGGACCGCGACGAGCGCTCGCTGGAGCGCATCGCCGCCGTCGCAGACTGCGACGTGCTTGTCTTCGGCCACACCCACATCCCGTGGGACCGCATCATCAACGATGTCCGCTTCATCAACGCTGGCAGTGTCGGCAAGCCGAAGGATGGCGATCCTCGCGCCGGATGGCTGCTGCTGGAGGTGACTCCGGAGAGCGTCGTCGCAACGATGCAGCGCGTCAACTACGGCATCGCCACCGCAGCAGCCGCCATCCGCGCTGCCGATGGCCTCCCCGACCACTTCGCGGCCGACACCAAAACTGGCGGCATGCCAACGTCTGATGCGAGATCCGGGTGAGCATGCAGCGAACGCTCCCATCCGTAGGGGCCGACCTCCCGCAGGGAGTGGTCGGCCCGGTCTTCCGAGGGGCGGGTATCCGGACGAGCCCCGCCCCAACGGTTCACTCAGCAATCAGCCGCATTCCATATGACTGCGCAAGTGCTGGAAACAGGGATCGTCCCGAGGAGCAGTCATCCTGAGGACAGAAAATACCCCGCCCCGGTCACGGTGACCGGGACGGGGCTCTTCAACAGCGAGCAATTCCGAAATCTACGCTGCCGGCGTCGCTTGCAGCTCCGGTGCCGGGAAGAAGATCGTGTCCTCCACCGTGACCAGCGCTGGCGCCTCAGCCGTGATCTCCTCGACCGTCGGCAGCTTCGCCCAGAGGCCGCCCTCCGACATACCGACGATGTCGAAGTCCTCCTCGCCGCTGACGTCGCCCTCCTGCATCGCCTGAATCGCGCGCTCGATGAGCGGGGCCGGGTCGACGCCGAGCGTGACACCGACCACGGCGTAGACGTACTGGCCGTCCTGCGCGACAGCCTCGAGCACGACAGTGGTGAGGCCTTGATCTTCCTCTTCCGCGCGCTGCGCCGTGTAATCGAGCTCGAGATCCAGCTCGACATCCTCCAGCTGGAGGTCCTCGGCGGCCAGCTCCTCCTCGAACTGCGCCAGCAGCTCCTCAGCGGCCGCTGCTGCCTGCTCCTCGGTCTCGAACTTCAGCACGTTGGTCGACAGCAGGAACCAGCCTTCCGGATCGGCGGCCGGGCTCGCCTCCGGGCCGAACATCGCAAAGAGGTCGGCGCTGAACGTTCGCGCGTACCACTTCTCCAACCCTTCGGGTAGCGCGGTCTCCGGTGTCGCCTCCGGTACATCCTGCGCGGCGGTCGCGGTCGTCATGCCGGCAACCATGGAGAACGCCAGCAGCACCGGCGCCATCACTCTGAACAGACGCATCAATGAGTTCCTTCCCAACGACACACCAGCCGTGCCGGCGCACCACCATACGGACGACGAACCATTCCGCCGCCACGGCACATGCTCGCAGGTTCGCACCATCGGTGCCAGTGACCATCAGCCGGCGCATTGACAAGCGTCCGCGACGGTGGCTAGGTTCATGCAGAGGAGACCGCGACCGAGCCCCGTGCTCGCTCCCGCGCCATGCAAGTAGATGGAGACCCCATGGTGACATCGACCCTGCCGGAGACGAGCCTGCCACCCGTCCCCGGCCCGCAGTTTCCACAGAACGGCCGGCAGCTTAGCATCATCGAGATAGCCGAGTCGCTCGCCGAGATCGCCGGGCGCAATGCCCCGGCACACGACCGCGACAACACCTTCCCGCACGACACCTTCCAGGCGCTCATCGACGCCGGCTACCACACCCTTACCATTCCGGAAGAGATGGGTGGCATGGGCGCGACCCCGCTCGAGGTGATGATGGCGCAGGAACGCCTCGCGCGGGGCGACGGCTCCGTCGCGCTGGCGATCTGCATGCACCTCGGGCACATCTACGGCGTCGCCACCAGCGATGAGTGGCCGCAGGACCTTCGCAAGCAGGTGATCGACCAGGTCGTCAACGAGGGCGGACTCTACAACACCGCCGCCAGCGAGCCAGGCCTCGGCAGCCCCAGTCGCGGCGGGTTCTTCGCAACGACCGCCGAGCGCACCGACGATGGCTGCTGGAAGCTCAACGGCCGAAAGACCTGGACGACGCTCGCGCCCGCCCTCCGGTGGGCCGGCGTCGGCGCGACCATCACGGAAAACGGCGAGTCGGTCGAGAAAACCAGCTTCCTCGTGCCGATGGACGCCGAGGGCGTCGAGATCGACGAGACGTGGGACAACATGAGCATGAGCGCCACCGGCAGTCACGACCTCGTGCTGACCGACGTCGTCGTGCCGGACAGCCACCGCCTGCCGGTCTCCGGCAAGCCCAGCAACAGCCCGTGGAGCATCCTCACCACCGCCGTCTACCTCGGCGTCAGCGTCGCCGCGCGCGATTTCACGATCGCCTTCGCCAAGACCCGCAAGCCGGCGGCGATGGGCGGCGAGACGATCGCCACGTTGCCGAACGTTCAGCAGCGCGTGGCGGATATCGAGCTCAAGCTGCTCGCCGCTCGCTCCACGCTCTACGGCGCGGTGCAGCAGTGGGAGGACCATCCGGAGCAGCGCGACGAGCTGGGCTGGCAGTTGGCCGGGGCGAAGGTGCTGGTCACCAACAACGTGATCGATATCACCGACCAGGCGCTGCGGATCGTCGGTGCGGCCGGCCTGCAGCGCAAGCATCCACTGGAGCGCTACTTCCGCGATGCCCGTGCGGGGCTCGACAACCCGCCGCTCGACGACGTCGCGACCGGCATCATCGGCAAGGCCGTCCTCGACCAGTAGCCTCATCGCAATGCCGTCCGCCCTTTACAGGTTGAGACGGACAACATCCGGCCGTCATTTCGATCGGAAGTGGCCAACTCTCGGCCGTCGATGCAGGCGATCGACTATCGTGACGCCACTTGCAAGAGATTCTGCACGCGGGCCTGACATCCCGTAGTCGAAATGCCAGAATCTCCCTATCGTCGAATGGCCGCTCGAATCACACGGGAGCGAGCATGACACCCGCCAATGAGCTGCTGATGAAGCCACGCGACCCCGGCGACCACGGCCTGGTGATGCAGGTGGGACCTGAGGAGGCCGGCTGGGAGTACATCGGGCTGGAGGTGCGCCGCATCGGTGAGGGCGAAACCTTCACGTTCTCCTCTCCCAACGACGAACTCTGCCTCGTGCCGACCGTCGGCGAGGCCGCCGTCGGCCTCGGAGACGAGGAGTGGGAGATATCGCGGCCCGGGACCGTCTTCGGCGGCAAGCCGACGGCGCTCTACCTGCCGGTCGGCTCCGACGTCCGCATCGAAACCGACACCGGCATTGAGGTCGCCATCTGCAGGTCCCGCGCGACGGAGACCTTCCCGCCGAAGCTGATTCGCCCGCAGGACATCGCGATCGAGATCCGCGGCTCCGGCAATGCCGCGCGGCAGATCAGCCACATCATCACGCCGGACTTCCCGGCGCACCGGCTGCTGGTGGTCGAGGTCTTCACGCCGAGCGGCAACTGGAGCAGCTATCCGCCACACAAGCACGACGCCAGCCGGATGCCGGAAGAGGCCGATCTCGAGGAGATCTACTACTACCGAATCCACCCGCAGGACGGCTTCGCGCTGCAGCGGCTCTACGGGCCGGGCTACGACCACGCCTGGACGATCCGCGACGGCGACCTGCTGCAGGTGCCGGAGGGCTACCACGCCTTCTGCGTCGCGCACGGCTACACCGGCTACTACCTGAACGTGCTCGCTGGCAACGAGGCGACGCGGACCATGCAGCCGGCGGACGACCCGCGCTACGCCTGGGTGCGTGACACCTGGACCGAGAAGCAGGTTTCCGGGCTGGAGACCTGGGAGGATATCGAGATGCGGATCAACGGCATGGCCGGCCGCCGCGACTCCCTGACCGGCGGCGACCGAACCTGATGGATAGAACTGGGACGGACATGACACTTCCCAATCCGTAGGGGCGGGCCTGCGAAGCAGTTGTCCGCCCGGCCGCCCGCAGGGCGGCAACCCGACCGAATGAAGGACGCTGTGCAGGAGAGGGCGATCATGGTGATCGCCCGTACGGGCGAGGCAGCCAGCCGCGACGACCGACGAAGGAGCACCCCCATGACCACGATACGGGCGACCATGGCACAGGCGCTGGTGCGCTACCTCGCTGCGCAGAAGGTCGAGCGCGACGGCGAGGCGCGCCCCTTCTTCGCCGGAATGTTCGGCATCTTCGGTCACGGCAACGTCACCGGCATCGGTCAGGCGCTCGAGGAGCACCGTGATCTCCTCCGCTACTACCGACCTCAGAACGAGCAGGCAATGGTTCACACCGCCGCCGCCTACGCCAAGGCGACCAACCGCCTCGGCACCTTCGCCTGCACCTCCAGCGTCGGCCCGGGCGCGACCAACATGGTCACCGGCGCCGCGCTGGCGACCGTCAACCGCCTGCCGGTGCTGCTCCTGCCGGGCGATACCTTCGCCAACCGCGCGCCGCACCCGGTGCTGCAGCAGCTCGAGTACACCCTCGCCGGCGATGTCTCCGCCAACGACACCTTTCGCCCGGTCTCGAAGTTCTTCGACCGCATCGTCCGGCCCGATCAGCTGCTGATGTCCCTCCCGGAGGCGATGCGCGTGCTCATCGACCCCGCCGAGACCGGCGCCGTCACCCTCGCCATGCCCGAGGACACCCAGACCGAGGCGTTCGACTACCCCGCAAGCTTCTTCGAGGAGCGCGTCTGGAAGATCCGTCGCCCGGTGCCCCCGCAGGACGCGCTGGAGGAGGCCGCGCGCCTCATCTCGAATAGCGAGAATCCGCTCATCATCGCCGGTGGCGGTGTCATCTACTCCGGCGCGAGCGACGCGCTGGACGACTTCGCCACGGAGTTCGGCATCCCGGTCAGCGAGTCGCAGGCGGGCAAAGGCGCCATCCCTTGGGACCACGTGTGGAACATCGGCCCGATCGGCGCCAACGGCGGGTTCGCCGCCAACCGCATCGCCAGCGACGCCGACGTCATCATCGCGATCGGCACTCGCCTGGGCGACTTCGTCACCGCCTCCAAGACCGCGTTCCAGAACCCCAACGCGCGCTTCATCGGCATCAATGTCGCCGGTATGGATGCCCATAAGATGGGCGCGGTGCCGTTGACCGGCGATGCGTGGGCGACGCTGGAGGCGCTCGGTGAGGTGCTGCGCGCCGAGGGGACCGTGCGCGACATCTACGCGACCGGCAAGCCGGTGCAGGACCTCAAGCGGGAGTGGGAGGCCGAGGTCGACCGCCTCTGCGCGATCGAGGGCGACGGCGAGAAGCTCAGCCAGGCGCAGGTGCTCGGGCTCGTCAACGAGGCCGCCGGCGACCACGGCACGGTGATCAACGCAGCTGGCAGCATGCCAGGCGACCTGCTCAAGCTCTGGCGCGCGCGTGACCCGAAGGGCTACCACGTCGAGTACGGCTACAGCTGCATGGGCTACGAGATCCCGGCCGGGCTGGGGGTGAAGCTGGCCGATCCGGGCCGCGAGGTCTTCGTGATGATCGGCGACGGCTCCTACCTGATGCTGCACACCGAGATCGTCACCGCCGTGCAGGAGGGCGTGAAGTTCGTCGTGGTGGTGGTCGACAACCACGGCTTCCAGAGCATCCACGGTCTGCAGATGGGCTCCGGGACGCCGTCGTTCGGCAACGAACTGCGCTACCGCAGCGAGGGCGGCGTGCTGGACGGCCCGCCGGTGCCGGTCGACTTCGCCACGAACGCCGAGAGCCTGGGTGCCCGCGCCATCCGCGCGACGACCGCCGACGAGCTGCGCGAGGCGCTGGTCGAGGCGAAGACCGAGAGCCGCGTCACCGTCGTCACCGTCGAGGTCGATCCCGAGCCGCGCGTCCCCAACTACGAGGGCTGGTGGGACGTCCCCATCGCCGAGGTCAGCGACGAGCCCTCCGTCAACGACGCCCGGGCGGAGTACGACGAGGCGATCAAGCAGCAGCGGGTGGTGTGGTGAGCCGTTCATACTGGATGGATATGCGCTGATGCTGGACCTCGCCATACACAACGGAACCGTGATCACGATGGACCCGGACCGACGTGTGCTGGATACGGTCGCGATCGGGATTCGTGATGGTCGTATCGTGCAGATCGAGAGCGACTCGAGCGCCCTTGAGCAGGCGAACGAGGTCATCGACGCCAAGGGCGACATCGTGATGCCGGGCATCGTCGACACGCACGGGCACGCCGGGCACAGCCTCACGCGCGGCTTGGGCGAAGGGCTGGACGAGGGCGGCTGGATGAAGATCGTCGAGCATCTCTACTTCCAGGCGTCGGACGTCGCATTCTGGGAGGCCGAGAGCCGGCTGGCTGCGCTCCAGCGGCTGCGGTTCGGCGTCACCACCTCCGTGTCGATGACCGGCTCCTCGCCGCGTGTCGACGACGCGCGCTATGCGGTCGCAGCGAGCACCGGCTACCGTGAGTTCGGGCTCCGGCACATCGTGGCGGCGGGTCCGCCGAACGGTCCGTGGCCGCGCCGGTACACCGAGCGCCATCCGGACGGCTCCAGTCGGGAGATCGAGGTCGATCTGGAGCATGCGATTGCCGTCACCTGAAGAAGCGCTTCAGGCAATTCGCGACATGCGGAGCCCGCTGCTGCAGTTCTATGTCGGCCCATCGGCGATCTGCCCGACCGACGACCCGGTAGACAGGTTCTCCCGCCAGCAGGTGACGGGGGTGGCCGCGCTCGTCGAGAAGCACAATGCGGGGCTACACACCCATGCCTACGCGGGACAGATCGCCGCTGCCCACGCGATCGCGTCGGAGGTGCTCGGACCGCACGCCTGCCTGGCGCATTGCGCCGGGATCTCGATGGAGGAGATCGAGATCCTGGCGAGGACCGGTGCATCGGGCAGCTTCGGCCCGCTGACCCACGCCTACGTGAAGGCGCGCTTCCCGCTGATCGAGGCGCTGGAGGCGGGTGTCAACGCCGTGTTCTCGACAGACGGGTCAGCGCCGGATCGCTCGTTCGACCTGATCGACCAAGCGCGGGTAGGCATGCAGCTGCAGCGGGTGCACTTCAACGACGACCGGTTGCTGCCGGCGGGCAAGGCGCCCGGCATGATCACCATCGACGCGGCAAGGGCACTGGGCATGCAGGACAAGATCGGCAGCATCGAGGTCGGGAAGCAAGCCGACGTCATCGTGGTGGATTGGCACCAGACGCACCTCGCTCCGCGCATCCTAGCGCCACTGCGGCTGGTCGGCCACGCGAGCGGGCAGGACGTGCGAACCGTGATCGTGGACGGCCAGGTGCGGATGCGGGATCGTACGGTGCCGGGCGTCGACGAGGCGGCGATCATGGACGCCGCGACCGACGCGCTGATGGCCACCTGGGAGCGATCCGGCCTGGGCGACATCCACTTCCAGCACCCGGACATTTGGCGCGGCATCCGGTACTCCGGCTGAACAAACGTCCATACCGCGGAGATGAGCGAGGCAACACCGTCGAGGCCCGCGAGTCTTACGAAGAGTCGAAGGACTAGTGATGGTGCGCAGCCACCCCCAAGCCTTTCCGATTTATTCCTATCCTAGGCGCTCCTGCGCACCGGACTGCGCGAACAGGGTTACGGTCTGAGAACTTCCTTGACCTGCTGCAGTGCGTCGATGTGCTGCTGAGGTGAGGCAAAACCGGCGCCAATCGTGCTCACCGCCAGGTGGGTTGCTCCGATAGTACGCCATCCCTCCGCGTGCTTCGCCCACCGCTCTCTCGGCACGGCGGAGACACTCAGAAAGCCTTCGATGCCAACCGCCGTAGGGTCCCGGCCTGCCTCCACCGTATACATCCGCAAGCGCTCGACCTTCTCCCGGGCCTGGTCGTCCGGGTGCTCATCGAGGGGGAACCAGCCGTCTCCCATCCGCGCGACCCGCCTGAGCGTTGCCTCCACCCTCCCGCCGATCCAAATGGGGATGGGACGCTGGACCGGCAGTGGACTGATGCCGGCCGCCTCGATCTGGTGCCACCGCCCCCGGAAGGTCACCACAGGTTCCGTCCACAGGGCCCGCAGTACCACGATCTGCTCCTCGCTGCGCGTTCCCCGGTTGCTGTAGTCTGCCCCGAGCGCGGCAAACTCGTTCGGAATCCAGCCGACACCGATGCCGAGCCGCAACCGGCCCCCGCTCAGGACGTCCACCTCCGCCGCCTGCTTGGCGACCAGCACGGTCTGTCGCTGGGGCAGGACCAGTACATCGGTGACCAGCTCGATCCGCTGGGTGAGTGCGGCCAGATAGCCGAAAAGGACGAGTGGTTCGTGGAATGGCTGTTCGGCGGTGGCCGCACCGGCATAGCCTCGATATTCGGGCGGCCCAGGCAGGATCACGTGCTCGAACGCCAGCAGGTGGTGGTACCCGAGATCTTCGGCGGCTTGGGCAATATCTCGCACAGCGATAGGGTCCGCGCCGATCTCGCTCTGCGGGAAGATCGCTCCGATGTGCATCAGAAATCTCTCCTCCTATCTAGCAGCTCCTGCCAGCAGATTGTTTCAATGTGGCGTTTCTGGGAGGGACAGATGTAGCTCAGTGTACGCTTTCGGCATGATGAGCGAGCAAGCCAACCAGCACCCCATCTACCTCGACGCCGACGCCTGCCCAGTGAAGGACGTCGTCTACAAGGTCGCCGCCCGATACAGCGTGCCGCTGAAGGTCGTCGCCAACGGCTACCTCCGCATCCCGGACATCGCCGGGCTGGACGCCGAGATGGTCACCGTCCCCGGCTCACCCGACGCCGCCGACGACTGGATCGCCGAGCGTGCGGTCCAAGGTGATCTGGTGCTGACCGCCGACATCCCCCTCGCCGCGAAGGTGGTCGACAATGGCGTCCGCTGCCTCGACTTCCGCGGCACCGAGTTCACCTCCAGCCGGGTCGTCGATGCGCTCGCCTCCCGCGACCTCAACGCCTACCTGCGCTCGATCGGGGAGACGACCGGCGGCCCGAAGGCGTTCTCGCCGAAGGACCGCTCCAAGTTCGCCTCTACCCTCGATGCCGCCGTCGGGAAAATGGCCCGGGACACCAAACACAAGACCTACGGACCTCGCGACAACTCGTAGGGGAGCACCTTGTGTCCTCCCTGCTGGAGGGCATCCACGTCTGGAAAGCGTGAACCAGCCACCATGTCATTTCGAGCGGAGCGGCGGATCCGCGCAGTCGGGGAATCTCAATGCGTGCCGAACGTCAGGGTTCGATCATGGGAGAGATTTCTCCACTTCGCGCCCTGCGGGCGATCCGGTCGAAATGACATGGTGGCTGTACAGAACGAGATGGTTCCTGCATGGGACGAGGGGAACACTGCCAGCACCTGCCAAAATCAAGGCTGCCACTGGCCACGTTTCTTTGGGTCCACGGAAAACAGTGGTCCGTGGTGGTATTGTTCATGCATGGCCCCGCTCAGATTGATACGCCATCATGGCGGCGTGACGTGTGGACGAGGAGAGACACACATGGGTGACGTCGACATCAACTGGCTGGCAGTGATTCTGGCGGGTATCGCCGGCGCTGGGGTGAGTTGGCTGTGGTTCTCGAAATACCTGTTCCGGAATCGCTGGATGCACCTGGCCGGACTGACCCTGGAGCGGGTGGAGCGGGGAACGTCGGTCGCGGCGGCCATCACCGGCGTCGTGTCGCTACTTACCGCCTACGTCGTGGCCTATGTTGCCAGCCTGATCGAGGCCCACAGCGGCGACGGCGACTTGGCGTCCGCGCTCGGGGCAGCCTTTTGGCTCTGGTTCGGCATCGCGGCGGCGACGGTCATCGTCCATGATGCCTTCGACCAGCAGCCGGTCACGAAGATGGCGATCTCGGCCGGCGAGCGGCTGGTGACGCTGATGGTCATGGGCTTCATCATCGGCCTGTTCGGCGTCTAGCACCAATCAGGGACGACGGTGCTGCTGGGCAAGCCCAGCCTGCTGCCACCGATGTAGCGAGAGCGTGCTC
>DASYWL010000082.1:0-3515 GCA_035936055.1 Thermomicrobiales bacterium | reverse complement strand
CCGTGTGCTCGCTTTCTACCACGCCTTGAGGGGCAGCAGCTCGCACACCTTCACCTTGTACGGCGGCTGCAGCGTCCCGACGATGACCCACGTCTCGGGATCGAAGTCGCTGATCAGCTCCCGGCATCGCCCACAGGGCGGCATGAGGTCGTAGGTGCCGTTTCCATCTCCCCACATCGCCACGATAGCTTCCGGGTCGCGGCGACCGGCGCCTACCATGACACTCAGGGCGGCGACCTCACCGCAGACATCGGCGAACCGCATGCGAGCCTTGTGGTTGATGCCCGAGAAGACCTCGCCGGAACGGGTGCGGACGGCGGCCGCGACTTCGTGCGCGTTATCCAGGTGCAGCCTGTCCGCCGTCCGCTTGGCTGTTTCGATGAGCTCACGATCCGACGGCGACAACTCGGCTGCGTCCATCCAATCTCTCCTCGACGTGGCAATGCAGCTACTGGGCTACCACGCGCTCGTCTGGCTCGCCGTCCTCGAGCTCCATGCGGAGCCGGACGTAACGGAGGACCTCCTCCCGCGTGAGCAGCCCGAGCGCCTCGTCGTTCTCGATGACCGGCAACTGGCGAACCTGCTTCTCGTCCATGATTTTCATCGCGTCGAGCAACTTCGAGTCCGGTGTAACGCAAGTGAGCTGGCTCCAGGGTTTCATGATCTCACGTATCGGCGTCCAGTCCCATCGGTCCTGTGGCACTTGGGTGATATCTCGGAGGGTCACGATGCCGCGTGGTGTGTCACCGTCGACCACAATGAAGTGGCGCTCGCCGGCTGGCAGCACGTACTCATCGATCAACTGGCGCAGCATCAGCCGGCCCGGTACCTGGCTTTCGGCCGGACCCATGGCCTGCCGCACCTCAGCGCCACGGAGCGCGATCTCGACCGATGTGCCCGTCGCTTCCGATACCGCTGCGTTCTGCAGGAACCAGCCGATGAAGATCAGCCAGAGGCCGTTGGTGAAGTTGCCGGTGAACATGAGCAGTGCGCCGAGGCCAATGAGTCCGAAGGCGACGAATTGCCCGCTGACCATTGCAACCCGCGCCGCCTTGCGCTCGTTGCCGGTCGTACTCCAGACGAGCGCCCGAAGGATACGCCCGCCGTCGAGTGGGAAGCCGGGCAGCAGGTTGAAGAGCGCGAGAATCAGGCTGAGGGTGGCGAGCCAGAGCGCCGGTGCGGCGATCACGTCGATATCCTGCGTGACGAACCAGGCCAAACCGAAGATCGCGCTCAAGGCGAAGCTAACAGCAGGCCCGGCGGCCGCCACCTTCAGTTCGACGTCCGCTGACTTCGCCCTTTCGGAGATCTGGGCGATACCGCCGAAGATGAACAGGGTGATGCGGTCGACCGGCAGCTCATACCTGAGCGCCACGAAGGAATGGCCGAGCTCGTGGAACAGGATCGAGGCGAAGAAGAACACCGCCGCGACAACGGCCATGATCCAGGCGGCGCCCTCGGAGAGGTCGGGAGACGTCTCCGGGAAGTACGCCGTTGCAAGCGAGACGGTGAGCAGCCCGAAGACGATCACCATGCTCCAGTGCAGTCCAATGTCAATACCCCGAATTGTCAGGAGGCGCCAGCTGGCGGTCATTCACATTCTCCTTGTATGTATGCAGCACAACCTGTACCGGTCTGCAGTATCGCAAGATCGAGACAACGCCGAGCGAGTGTCGGGGGCGCTAGACGTCGTCGCAGGGCGCGCATTCAACGATCGGGTGCAATAATCGCGTCACGGGTGTCGAGGCGCACGTCCCCACAGACGGTTTCGCCCAGATTCTCTGTCTTCTTGGGCTGCACTGTTGGTGAACGCACACGCCACGACAGTAGAGATATCACAGGCGAGAGGATGGTGTTTGTGACGACACATCGATTCGAACCCAGCCGGTACCAGAACACCTTCAGCTCGCACGAGCCCGTGCTGCGCATCCACGCGGGCGATACGGTGGTCACGACCACCGTCGATGCGCGAGGGGTCGATCACGGCGACCAGGAGGTGGCTGCACGGCCAAACCCGCAGACCGGACCGTTCTTCATCGAGGGGGCCGAGCCTGGTGATACGCTCGTCGTGCGGTTCGACCGGATCGAGGCCAACCGTGCGACCGGATGGACAAGTACGGCACTGGCGAGCAACGTTGTGGATCCCGACTTCGTGCCGTCGCTGCCGACGACGCCCCGCGTACACTGGACGATCGATAGGGCCGCTGGTACCGTCGCGCCCGTGGAACCAGAGGAGGGGCTGGAGCGCCTCGCGCTGCCGCTCGATCCGATGCTCGGGAGCTTCGGTGTCGCTCCAAAGGACGGGCAGGCGATCACGTCGTTCACGTCCGGCGAGCATGGCGGGAACATGGACTACCGCGGCTTCCGGCAGGGAACGGTCGCCTACCTGCCCGTCTTCGTCCCTGGCGCGCTTTTCCAGCTGGGCGATGGTCACGCCGTGCAGGGAGACGGCGAAATCTCCGGCACTGGCGTGGAAACGTCCATGAAGGTCGAATTCACTGTCGACGTCCGCAAGGGGTGGAAGATCGGCTGGCCGCGCGGTGAGACTGCCGCCCATATCTTCGCAGCGGGCAACGCGCGCCCCCTCGACCAGGCGCTTCAGCACGCGACGACCGAGATGACACGCTGGCTGGAGCAGGACTACGGCCTCAGCGTGCGCGCATCGAGCCTGCTGATGGGGCAGGCAGTCGAGTATGAAATCGGCAACGTTTACGATCCGGCCTATACCGTCATCTGCAAGATGCCGAAGGCAGTCCTCGGGATGCTCGCGAGCAACGCCCGGCTCCGTACGGCAGCGAGCGGGTAAGCCGCCGTTTTGTCATGGGGATGAGGGGGAGCGATGGGAGTGGGCGATGCCTGGGCCGGCTTGAGCATCGGGTGCCGATGAGCTTGAGCCTTGCAGGGGAGCGCCTGGATCATGGCACGCGCACTGCGAAAAGAGCCGTACGCGAGTCTCATGCGGCTCGGCGGATGGTCCAAGCGACACGCGCGGAGGAACAGTGCAGATGGCGAAGTTGAATCCGATCGAATTGCAGCAGGCGCTGAAGGGCGTTGACTACCCGGCCGACAAGATCGCCCTAGCCGAGGCGGCCGAAAGGAACGGCGCCAGCGGCGATGTTCGCAATGCTATCGATCGGCTGCCGGACAAGCAGTACGAGAAGCCGACCGACGTGACCGAGGCCGTGGACTTCGGCGCAGATTCCGACGAGAACTAGGAAGCTGGGTCACTCACAGTTTCATGCGGACTGCTGGCATGCGCGATTCGCCGCCGACCGGCACGCGAGCCGACTGGCAGTGCGGGCAGTAGCTCGTTCCCCGACCGCCGAGCTTGAACCAGCCAAGTGGTCGCCCGCACCGCTCGCACGGAAGACCGCGCTTCGCACGACCATAGACCTTGAGCGCCCCGGCATTGTTGCCTCGCTCGCCGTATGGATTCTCAAAGGTGGCGAACGTGGTCCCCTGGTTGGCGATCGAGGCTCGCAGGACTTTCCGGATCGAGCGCACGAGGCTCGTGA
>DASYWL010000081.1:0-4878 GCA_035936055.1 Thermomicrobiales bacterium | reverse complement strand
GTGCCGGCTCACTGATGTGGTCGAGGTGAGTGTTGACCACGAGCACGATTCGGTCTGCCTGGCGGTCCATGAGTTCGACCCAGGTCACCGCGCGCTCATGGTTCGCGCCCCAGTCCACCGCCTTGACGGTGCGCCACCTGTTGAGCCAGCAGCTATCGGTGCGGATCAGGCCGAACCGCCGCGTATCCCAGTAGATGGGCGTGTACTGCTCGGTATCGCACTCGCACCCCAACTCCCAAGCGTGGAAGGGCAGGGCGGGCGCAACATCGTCGCCATTGCTGGGGTGGAACTCTTGGAAGCCGATCAGGTGCGGCGCATGGTCCCTGAGCAGAGCGGCGTAGTGGGGAGCACGGTACACCCACGCGTGCTCACCATCCTGCGTTGGCGACGACCACCCCCTCAGGTTGCCGGAGAGAAACGAGAATGGCTCCATGACTATCCTCCCTATCGTGGCATCCTCGCAATGGTGATCATGACCCCTCTCTGCCCGCGTCAGGAGCTCCAATGTCTCTCTGATGCGCAATCGGAGCGCGCCGTGG
The DNA here is from genome assembly GCA_035936055.1 of Thermomicrobiales bacterium. Lineage (GTDB taxonomy): Bacteria > Chloroflexota > Chloroflexia > Thermomicrobiales > UBA6265 > JACCVC01. The sequence continues at coordinate 4,339 of DASYWL010000081.1, read as the reverse complement.
CGTGCATCGTCGTACTGATACGCCGGCAAGCGCCAGTTCTCGTCGGGGTAGCGGAAGACCGGCATCGTGATCCGGTCCGCCGGCTCCCAGGTATAACGCGGGAAGACATGGGCGTGGAGGAAGGTATCCGTGTTGACCAGAATCTCGTAGTTGACGCGGCACAATCCCTCGTCGGCGCAGACCCGTTCGATGGCTTCCCCGAGGAGGGCCATGTCGCGCAGAAAGGAGACGCGACTGGCGAGCGGCAGGTCCTCAGCTAAGTAACGCGCGGGGATGCCAAGAGGACGCAGTACCCTGGCAGGAACTGTGTGTCACCCATCACGGCATAGCCGCTCTCCATCCGCGTGATCACCATGGGGTTCGTGCCGGATTCGGCTGATCCAACCCGGTCGCGTTTCCAGTCTCCCACCCCGTCCTCCTTCCGCATGTCCTTGCCCATCCGTAGCATCCTTTCCTACGCGTGTCGTCAACCTCGCAGCGGATGGTCATCGCGTCGCTCACCCCGATTGGCCACCGTGGGTGGTCTCAGCCGGAGCGGCGGTGTGCACGGTCCCGGTGTCGATCCCGGGCCCGCGGCCGCTGTCGTTCGCCCGACCCTACGGGCGCATCTCCCAAATGTCGATCGATGCCACGCCCTCCGGTGTGCTGACGGTGACGCCGGTGGCATCGAGGCTCTCCGGGTAGGCGCGGGCGGTGATGGGACGCGCGTCATTGAGGAAGACCTCGACGACCGAGTGGTCGACGAAGATGCGGAGCGTCACGGCATCGTCCGAATGGCCGACATGGCGCAGGGCATAGACGCCGCCCTCCACCTGGCCGGAATGGCTGGCGCCTGTGGTGTTCAACGTGAGCGTGCCGGATGTGGCGTCAAACGATATGATCGTTGTCTCGCCCCCATCCTCGGAGCGAAGGACCTCGATCGCCACCGTCTCCCTAAACGACGGGTCGAGCGTCACAAGCAGCTCTAGCGAGTTCCCGGAAATCCCGTCAAGGGGCAGGGGCTCGCCCGCGACGATCTGGCCGCCGGGCAGTCGAACGTGTCGCCCTCGCAGTGTCTCGACCTCGGACGCAGGGGTAGCAGCCAGCGACCCGTCGGGGAGTAACGACAACACGCGGGGCAGCGACATCACGCCGGACCAGCCCGCTTCGATCTGGGCCTCGGTGCTCCGCTGCTCCCTCACCCAGCCGAACTGGATCTGGCGCCCGGCCTCATCCGTAAGGGTCTGGGGAGCGTAGTACGCCGTGCCCGGGTCGAGGACGCCTTCATGCGTCGGTGTGAAGCGGTGGTCGGCATAGTCGCCGACGAAGTAGGCAACTACGATTGGCTCCTGATCCCACATCGACGCGACGAGGACGTGCCGTCCGTCTAGAGCGAAGAAGTCGGGACACTCCCAGCCCGTTGCGCCCTTCCCGATCCCTTGGGAGACGCGATCGAGCTCGACGAGCGAGTCCACAAACTCCCAACGGTAGAAGTTGCTCGACCGGTAGAGGAGCGCCGTGCCGCCAACCCCCCGGATCCCCGAGCCGATGATCTGGTACCAGATGCCGTTCTCTCTCCAGACCGAGTGGTCTCGGAAGATGGTCGTGTCGAGCTCGGCTGGGAGCGCGGCGATGACTGGGTTGCCCAGGTACTTCTCCCACGTGATGAGGTCATCGTCCTGACTGGTGGCGATGCATGTCAGCTGGGCGTCTCCGCGAACGCCGGTGTAGAGCATCGTGGCAACGCCATCGACGTTCGCCATGCAGCCGGAGAAGCAGCCGTCGGCGTCCGGCCCGTCCGGGTCGGGAGCGAGTGCGATCGGCATGTGTTCCCAATGCACGAGGTCCTTGCTCCTCGCATGCCCCCAGTGCATGGTGCCCCAGAACGCCCCGTGTGGATTGTGCTGATAGAAGAGGTGGTAGGTCCCCTTCCACTGGCACAACCCATTCGGGTCGTTCATCCAGTTCGCAGGCAGAACGAAGTGCCATGTCGGCCGGTGTGGATCCGGCAGGTGCTCAACCGGTGCGGTCATTGCCATTCTCCTGCACGCATGCCGACGGGTGCCCTCAGCGAACGGCGCTCATCCCGGGATGGTCGGTGCGATCAGAAGCATGCGCGGCGATGGCGGCCTCGATGCGCGCGACCTGCGCCTGCGGGTCATCCACCTCGACGCAGATGAGGTCGTACCAGTGCCCTCGCAGCTCCAGTGTGATCGTCCGCTCGGCGTGGCGGCGCACCCAGAACGACCGCACCCGCGGTCGGCTCCAGAACCTCCAGTACGTGCCCGCCGTGTAGTAGCCCGGCACGTTCGTCCCCGGCATCCGGATGCCGAGTGGCCCGTTCCGAGCCAGCGCGGGGTCGTGGGTCACCGATACGATCTGCTCGTACGGAACACCTATCTGCCGCCGCAGCGACCACACGCGGTGCCAGCCGGCCGGACGGATCCGGATTCCGTTCCAGAGCAAATCGATCTCGGCAGGCGCCACGGTGCGCTCCTCTTGCTGTCTCGGTGTAGGTCGTGCACGGCGGTCGCCACGGCAGTGGGGCATGATTGAGCGATACGACCGCGGCGCCGATCCGGCGACGTGGCGCACTGCGTCACCAGCCACATCCAGTACGTCCGAAAGCATACACGAGCGCACTTTACCTTCGCCGCCGCCGGGCATCGGGAGGGCTCCGAGCATGTCGACTGCTGTACCATCCACAAACCAGGCCTTGACAGCGGACCCACGACTCGATCCCGAGCGTCGTGATCGCCTGCGCGGCCTGCTGGCCGGCATCGTCGGGGCCCTGGTCCTCGTGGCCGTGGTGATGCTGCTGCGCCCCTTCACCGGCGGGTTCTCGATCATCGATGTCCTCGCCGACGCGACCCTGCTGGCGATGCCGATCGGCCTCTTCGCCTGGCTGCTCGAGACCTTCGGCACGCACGCCAAGACCCTCTTTCTGGTCGGGCTGATCGCGCTGTTCGTCCTGATCGGCGGCGGCCTGGGCCAACTCTATGCCGCACGCACCGCCGGGGCGCGCCGCCCGATGTGGGCACGCGCGCAGGCGTATGCCATCGGCATCGCGCTCGGGCTCGGGCTCGTCTACCTGCTCGTCACCGACTTCGTCGAGTCCGCCGGCCCCAGCCTGCTGCGGGTGACCCTCGCACTCGCGCTCGGTGCCGAGGCATGGGCGATCGTCACCGCGCTGCTGCTGAACGCGCTGCGCCACCGCGGCGCACCGCCCGAGGCGATGCAGCATGCCGGAGAGGGGGTCGATCGGCGGCGGGCGATCGCGACCGGTGCGACGGGCGTGGCCATGCTTGGCGCGCTGGGGGTCATCGGATGGGATATCACGAGGGTGGCGAACCGGCAGACGGTCGGTGGCCCCACTGCCGGGGAGCTGCCCCCGCCGATCACGCCGATCGACGACTTCTACGTCATCTCGAAGAATTTCATTGACCCCGATCCGGACCGCGGCGACGACTGGGGCGTCGAGATCGAGGGGCTTGTGGAGCGTCCGGGACGCATCTCGCGCGCCGAGCTCGAGGAGCTTGCAGGGCCGGATTTCGTCTCGACGCTGACCTGCATCAGCAATGAGATCGCCGGCCCGCTGATCGGCACCGCCCGGTGGACCGGCGCGCCGCTCGGCAAGGTGCTGGAGCGCGCCGGTGTGCAGCCGACGGCGGTCGACGTCGTGGGTTTGGGCGAGGACGGCTACACCGATTCGATCCCGATCGAGAAGGCGCTCGCGCCGGAGACGCACATCGTGTGGGGAATGAACGGCGAACCTCTACCGCGCCTGCATGGGACGCCGGTGCGGCTCATCGTGCCCGGGCTCTACGGCATCAAGAACGTGAAGTGGCTGACGAAGCTGTCGGTGGTCGGCCGTGACTACCAGGGCTACTGGCAGGAGCGCGGCTGGACCGACGAGGCGATCATCAAGACGCAGAGCCACTTCGACGTGCCGGATGCGCAAGACCTGCTGGTGGCGGGCACACACGAGATCGGCGGGGTCGCCTTCGCCGGGGATCGCGGGATCAGCAAGGTCGAGGTGAGCTTCGATGGTGGCGGGACGTGGCGGGAGGCAACCATCGCCGAGAACCCGGGTGACGCGGGCCTGAGCTGGGTGATCTGGAAGATGGACTGGCAGGGGAAGTCGGGCAGCTACGTGCTGGTGGTCCGCGCCACTGACGGCGAGGGCAACCTTCAGACCGAGGAGGAAACCTCAACGCTTCCCGCCGGTGCCAGTGGCTACCACCGCATCCGAGTTGGGGTAGCGTAGGGTATGGATGGAAGCCACGGAGAGATCTGTGAACGTGATGTCATCCTGAGCGGAGGCCCGACGGGCCGGAGTCGAAGGATCCCCGCCCCGGGC